>CALFPI010000256.1 GCA_937919035.1 uncultured Gemmatimonadaceae bacterium | reverse complement strand
CACCGGCCACTCGCGAGGTGGCAAGGCGGTGCTGCTGGCGGGGGCGACGGATGAACGCATCGCCCTGGTGAATCCGAATGACTCGGGCACGGGTGGATGTGCACCCAATCATCGCAAGACGACCAGAGCCGAAGGGGTGGAGAGCTTCTTCGGCTCCGGGAACATCTTCTGGTTCGGTCAGGACTTCGCCGACCATCGTGGCCGTGACCGGGAGCTGCCCTATGAGCAGCACTATCTCCATGCCTTGGTGGCGCCGCGCTACCTGCTGGTGACGGAAGCCTATGAGGATCCGGGCGCGAGTCCACCGGGATCCTACGCGTCGTGCCTGGAAGCGCTGCGGGTCTATGATTTCCTGCGTGCACCCGAAGCGCTGGCCTGGGCTTTCCGTGAGGGGGGCCACAACCATCAGGCCGAGGATTATGAGGCGCTGTTGGCGTTGATGGACCGCGCCTTCCACGGACGTGCCGTGCGGCGAGACTTTCAGCGACCCTTGTTTCCGGATCTCGACAGGCTGCTGCCGTCGCTGTAGCGCCGCGGGGTGCCTAGCGCACCGTGATGCGTAACAGTGACAGGTCGGAACCGAAACCGGCCTCCGGATCCCCGGCGAAGAAGCGCGGCAGGTGCAGCAACAGATCGCCCGTCTCGCGGTCTTCCCGCGTGTAGAAATTGGACAGGGTCAGCAGTTCATGCTCGCCCTCCTGGCGAGCATCGATGACGGCAACCGAGTCGCGTATCAGCAGCCCGGAGGTACGATCCACTTCCCCCAGAACGAGGGGGTAGCGCGGCCGATTTCCCTGCGGGTTACGTGGCGTGATGTTGCCCATCCACAACAGCCTGCCATCCGAGCAGGGCAGCAACTGTGAACAGGCACTGGGCGAGTGGAAGGCGACACCGTCGTCGTACGTCCAGGGCGCCGGTGTGGTCCAGGTCTGCCCACCGTCGTGGGACTGCGCCATCCACTTGTGCCCGGGCACATCGTGGGCGGCATCATTGCTGCCACGCATGACCATGAGGATGGAGCCATCGGCCAGTTCCGCGATGGTCGGTTCGATCAGACCACGGGTCGTGCGCGCCGGTTCGCCGACGATGCGTTGTGAGCACGTCCAGCGCAGGTGATCCCCCTGCCAGTGTCCCATGAGCAGCAGGCAGTCGGTATAGGTGAAACCCGCACCCGGATTGGTATAATTGCCGTCGGCATCTGCCGGCGAACTCTGCACGGGGATCAGCAGAACACCATCACTGCGTGTTAACGGCCGCTGCCCCAGATCGCCGATCATGACGCAGTTGCCACCTTTACGGACACCGGGCAGGTGGTGCACGGCGTCATAGGCCTGCCCCTCGTGGATGATCTGTTCATTGACGGTCTGTGTGCGGCCGCCATCCACGGATACGGAGTAGTGCAGGGTCCAGTTGCGCATGCCTTCGAGGGGCTCGTCGCTGGGCAGGACACCTTCGGTCCAGACACTGATGTAGCGACCACTCGCAGGATCGACGTACCCGCCCCGGGGGTGGCGGCGGCCGGTGCCCTCGGCATGAGCAAATTTCATCGCCCATGGAAGGGCATCACCCCACGTACGGCCATTGTCCTCGGAAGCACGCACGAAGGCGGCGTCGACCGTATCGGAACGGCTCGTCAGGCTGTGGATGCTGATCAGCCGGCCCCCCGTTTTTTCGGTGTAGTAACTGCCGCCCATGACGCCGATGCCGGCACCCGGGGAAGGCACAAAGACAGCGCGATCCGTCACCGTTGCCTGCAGCATCAGCACACCCTCAGTCCGGGTTGCACGGCGCGGGCGCGGCCAATGCTGGCCAGCGTCGACAGCAGGGTCATGACGCCGCTGACACCCTGCATCGGATTGGCGCGCCAGATCTTGATTTCGACGCCGTCGCCCTCCGCCTCCAGTTCGATGATGGAGCGGTCCAGAGCCGGGTCAGCGACAAGCACCGAACGTGTGCGATCAAAGCCGATACCGGCCAGGGCGGCAGCGGCGTGTGAATTGACGTTGCGTGGGAACAACGGGCACAGGGCGCGCGTGGGACCATCGTAGAGCACGGTCTCCGTCGTCATGCTGGCGGCATCAAACTGTGGTGCCGCGGAAAAATCGAAGCTGCGCACGGGTTTCTTCATGACCATCGTCACCGTCTGCCAACGTTCGCGTCCCTCCTCCAGGGCCTCGAGGCCGACAACGGCCCCGTGGGGGACAAAAATGCGCGTGCCCGCTGACGCCGATGTCGCCAGCAGGTCCGCCTCCAGTTCGGGGTCGGAGAAGGCCGTCAGCGACAGGGGCATGTAGTCCGTTTCCTGCAGAAAGGCCCGGCCATGCTGGCGCGTGATGTCCGGGTGGGCAAGTTCGACGATGAGATCCACGGAACGGCTGCCGAAATCGGCGAGATCTTCCAGCACCTGCGCAGCCGGCAGTTCTGCAAGTTTGTCCGGGCTGCGGTTGTAGACGAAGCCGATGTCGAGGCCAAGCTCGGGACGTGTGGTGATCTGTCCGTAGACATACTGGCCGATGTAGCCATAACCGATCAGACCGATGCGAGGACGGTCGTTCATTGTGCAACTCCTTCACGCAGCCGGCCAAGCCGGTGTTGCAGGGGATCACCCAGACGCTCGGCGAGTGCCTTCGGTGTCAGGTGTGTCGTGTTGGCGACCCAGTCGACTTCATCTCGAAGCGGCGAAGCGAAGATGCCTGGGTCATCGGCACCGATGACGAGATCGACGTCGGACTCGATGAAACGGTGCACAGGGTGCAACGCCGGACTCGGAACGTTGCCGAGGCGCATGTTCGAGCTGGGACAGGATTCGATGACGGCACCGATGCGTGTGATCTGCTCAAGGGCATAGGTCTGCCGGCGACGCACCTGTTCGAAGCGGTGTTCGTCATAGGGGCGGTGCAGCAGGACATCGCCGTCCCGGCTGCGCAGTTGTTCCCGCTCGGTCTGCAGCGCCGCTGCCGGGACTTCGACACCGGCATCCTCCAGTCCCTGGCGATGGGCAAGATCGTAGTCGATCTGCTGCCGGCGCTCGGTGACGGTCTCACGTTCGTGGGAGCCGCCTCGCCGGGTGGCAGCCGCCGCCGGATCCAGCCCCAGGGCGATGCAGTGCCCCAGGCGCCGCGCACCAAGATCAGCTGCTTCATGACACCAGCGCACGGCGCTCTCCAGCGATTTGTCGAAGTAGATCTCGCCGACGTGATAGAGGATCTCCAGCGCGCAAGCCGGGTCCGCATCATTGTCGCCGTGGATACGCTGCAGCATGTCTGCCGCGGCACAGGGCGGGAAGCCCTCCTCCACAGCACAGAAATCCACGCCGAGGATCCACGGCTGCAACGCCTGCCCGTCATCAGCGAGCCACGAGCGCAGCAGGTCGTAGGCCGGGCCCGGCGCCGCCCGTGGCAGGGAGGGCACGTAACGCGCCTCGAAGCCGCCGCTGCAGGCATCGCGTACGGCCTCAGCGTTGAGGCGGTGAAAGTGCAGAAAACCTTCATCGTCATCTGTACGCATGTAGTTGGCGCGCAGTTCGACGTAGCGGACCCCAGCAAGGCGATGATGCTCCAGGGCCCGACGGGGGCCCTCCTGTTCGCCGCCGGGAACGTGGCGGATCTGATGCCGGAAGATGGCGATGAGCAGGTTGAACTTCGCCTGGAACCGCGCGAAGTCGGGGCCATCCGCTTCGGTGAAGACGAAATGGTGGCGTATGGTCTCGGCCAGGTCGAGTTCCCCTGCGGCGGCACGATCGAACCATTCGACGGGATCCGGTCGCAGGCCATAGGCGGAAGCAAAGGCGTCGACAAAGCAACTCCAGTCGATGTCGCGGTACCAGGGCGTCGCCAGTTCGATCAGATCATGCACGGAAAAGCAGCCGCCAATGTGCACGTGCAACTCACACGCTTTGTGGGCGGCGAGTGGATCTGTGGCGGGCGCATCGGTATGGGTCATAGGGACGGAAGATAGGCTTCGCATCGATTGGAAACAGGTTCGGTCGCGCTGCGCGGGCGATACCCTAATCGATCATCGGGTCCGTCAGGCCCCAGGCATTGTGCCGCACAACGACCCGATCCTCGCGCCGTATGGCACCGCGTTCCGTCCTGTGGCGAAACCAGTTGCGCTCGATAAGAATCTCGTCTTCCGGTGTGCCGCGGATGACGATCGCCCGGCGTCCGGCAGCACGGAACGTGTTGTGGTGCACGTGCATCCAGCCACCGGCGACGTCGGTGCCGTCCTTGCGATCGCGGCCACCGTGCATGTCGAAACAGTGACTGAGGGTGCGTCCCATCTCGACGTTATGGCGCGCCTCGTAGCCGGAACCACCGCGGCCGGTGCCTGCAATGGAGTGCCGGTTGGCATCGAACAGGTTGCCCTCGATGATCGACTCGGCCACGTCGTGACAGATGCCGTAGCCCAGCCCCTGATACTGGTTGTGGTGAATGAAGTTGTGCTGCACGAGGTGCCCGTCGCCGCGCTGCAAGTGGATGGCGGCGTGGCTCCAGCCGGCCAGTTCGCAGTTGTCGACGCGCAGACGGGGGTGCTCGGTGGCAATGCCGTCGGACGTGGGGAACTTGTAGTAGTACTCATGGCCGCCATGACCGTCGCGGAAGGAGCGCGAGTGGTGCTCGAGGGACTGTCGCGGATTGGGCCCCTGCAGACGAATCCCGGTGAGGCGGGCAGCCGCTCCCAGTACGCGTATGAGGGGGCGTGTCGCAAAAGCGTCCGAGCGGATGAGTCCGCCCGGTGCGCCATCGATGCCACGGTCACTTGCCAGGGTCACGCCGCCGGGCAATTCCAGCACGATCCCGTCGACGTGGATGCGTTCCGTGCACTCGATGACGGCGTCGCCGGCGACGTAGACCGTATCGCCTCTGCCGGCACCGGCGAGGGCTTCGAGCAGTTCATCCAGATGCCGTACGGGTGAACCTGTGGCACGGATGGTCTCGGCGTAGCCGGCACCACCACCGAGGGGGCGACCACGTCTGGCGGCGGCGCCGCAGGCGGAACGACCGGTGCCGACCTGCGTCGGCCCGCGAAGGATGGGGCGGGCGTTGAACATTTGCGATTCTCCAGCTTCAGGACTGAGATACAGCAACGCCACAGCGACCTCGTCGTTGCGGCGGTGATCGTCGCCCTATGGCGCGAACTTCTGAATCCGCTGATTGCCGACGTCGGCGACGTAAATGAAGCCTTCGCCATCCACGGCGAGGGAACCGGCGAAGTCGATGGAGCGGCCGCCACTGCCAAAGTCGAACTGGTCTGCGCCTCTTCCCTTGGTGCCCCATCCAGTGATGAACTGCCCCGTCCCGTCGAAGACCTGAACGCGCGCATTGCCGGCGTCGAGCACGTAGATGCGGCCGTCCGCTGATCGGTCCATGGACAGTGGATAGACAAACTCACCCGGACCTTGCCCGGCGCCGACACCGACGTGCAGAGTAGTGGCGGCGTCGGGCGACGGCCACGTGAGCAGGCCGCTGAAGGAGGACACAGTGGCGCGACCGATGAGGACCTCGTTCTCATCGGGAAGGCTCAATCCCATCAGACTGGATCCGTCCCCCCATTGCCGCACTTCACTGACCACGGCGGTGGATCGGTAAGGCTGCACCCCTCCCGCCGCACCGATCGCACGCCGTTCGGCGCCACTTGCGACGGCGATGACACCATCGACCACACCCAGGGCACCCCAGAGCGGCTGGTATTCTGCTTCCTCGGCCCAGACGTATGGAGCTGTCAGCTCGGCGGACAACCGATCACCAGACAGCTCGACGTCCAGCACATAGATCATCTTCGACAGGATACCGAAGGGCACGCTGGCAACGGCGATCTGCTCGAAGCGGCGGAAGGACGCGACCGTCAGCAGGTCGTCGTTTTCGTTGATCGTCCACTGGAAGCGGAGCTCGTCGGTCAGCGCCGAGCCCAGCTGGACCCCCGCTGTCGCCCCATCTGTGACCATCAGGGTCGTCTGCATGTGCACGTCGGTTACAGCCTCTGGTCCCGGGTGTTGGGCAAACATCGTCAGTCGAAGGTCCGCCGAAGAAGCCTTCCGCTGCGTGAGCCAGCCGCCGACAATTTCGGTTGGCACATTCAGCGCAGTCGAGGGAAAGAACACCCAATCGGCGGGTTCGACGTCGAAGGACTCCTCCAGGAAAAGCTCTCCCGCCGCATGGACCTGCACATGATCCACAGCGACGGATGCGGTGGCTTCGCCCGCCAACCCGAGAGACAGCACACGACTCAGCTGCAGGTCCTGCGTCAGCAGCGCCCCGAGGTCCACATCGGGGAAGCCCGTTCGCAGCGTCACCGGATTGCCCTCCGCTGTCCAGGCCTGCACCCACGTGCGCCTGTTGTTTGACAGAACCAGGAGCCGCCGGCCCTGATCATCAACGGCACTGCTCACCGAACGTGGCAGGAGATCGGCAGCCTGGTCGAACCATGAGGCTTCGGCTCCCGCTAGTTCGAAGCGCTCGTAGAGCCGTCGTTCATCGACGAGTTGGCCCTCCGTATCGAATTGCAGCAAGCGCACCCGACCGGGACCGACGATCAGGGCGCTGACACGTCCGTCCGCCTCCAGCGACAGACGGGCGGTCTCGTCGATCGCCAGGTCCAGTGGCCAGCTGGCCACGAGTGGATGAATGATGCCGCTGGCGGGCACACTCTCGACCTGCTCGGCCAGCCCGGTGGTGACGACGAGGCGATAGCTGTACGGCACGTTGCCCAGCAGGCCACTGTCAGTGAAGGCCACCTGCTGCAGGTCGTCGATACGGGCGATCAACACGTCGATGTCGGCTGCCTGCCGCCATATCTCATACGCGGCGAACCGCGGACCCTCGTAGCGGTTCCAGGTGAGTTTCGCTGTGGCTGTGGGCGCGTCGACTTCGAGGGCACGGATCTGCACGCCGGGCAGCTGCAACGCCCGGACTTCCTGCAGCGAGGAGCTGACTTCCAGACCGCCGCTGCTGATGACGGAGATGCGGTAACTGTAGTTGACGCCTTGCTGCACGGTGGTGTCGGCGTAGGTCACCTCACCGACGTCGGCGACCACGGCCAATGTGTCCACCGCTTCCAGGCCTGCCACTTTGCGCAGAATCCAGTACTGTGCGAAGGGTGCGGCGCCGTCGTATGCGGTCCAGGCCAGAGCAACACTGCCCGTGACGTCATCGACAGTCGCCGTCAGTTGCACGGGCGGCGTCCGCTCCGGATCGAGCGGGTTGGCACGATCGGTGTCGTGCGCACAGGCACCGAGGGTTGCCGCGAGAAACGTCAGACCCACGAGCAGGCGGCGTGTGGGTTGACCGGTACATCTCTGTGGTGACGGATCACCGGCGCGGATGTGCTTCAATATGACGTTCTCAGGGAGATATGCTGGCCACGTCCTAGCGCAGGACCCGACAGATTTTCGCCGTTGTATCCTCACAGTACCACAGCTGGCCATCAATCATCGTCATGCCGTGGCTGAAAGGGGCATCCGCCGGCAGCACGAGGATCTCCAGGCAGTCGCCGGTGACGACGTCGTAGCGGTAGATCGTGTTCAGCGTCGTGTCGTTGCACCAGACGGTCCGTCGAGCTGCATCAGCCCAGGCCAGACCATGGGGTCTGTCGCCAAAGGCGAGGCGAAACCAGCTGCACCCGGTGATCGATGGTCGGCCCTGTGGGTCAGGCTGCAGTTGCAGGCGGAAGATCG
>CALFPI010000255.1 GCA_937919035.1 uncultured Gemmatimonadaceae bacterium | reverse complement strand
CAGGGCGATCAACAGCGACAGGTCGAAGGCAAGGTCGTATTGGTAGCGGTTGTGCAGTACAAGCAGCAGCACTACCGGCGTCCACATGATCAGGTCCACGCGTCGACGCGTCACGCCAAACACATACTCGCGCGCGCACAGACCGATGCCTGCCGCCACCGCTACGATCACCAGCGCGCCGAACCAACCGACTGTGTAGGATTGACCGACAAAGGCGGCGGCGTAGGCCGCCAGCCCTCCCGGGATCTGCAGAAAATCATGCAGGAATGACGGGCCGCGAAAGAACACCGGCTCCTGAACGTGAAAGATCAGATGCGGTTGAATTCGCAGCCATACATAGCTGTAACACAGACCGAAAAAAACGGCAGCTCGGAGGGACCCAAGTCCCCTGAGCCCAGGCCAGAGCCGCATCTTGCTCGCTTTCTCGCTGGTGGCGAAGAAATCCCGCACCCCCGCGAGATCCTATGAAATTGTCGCAAGGGTAAGAACCATGCCGGTGACGGGCAAACCATGATGGTGACCCGTAGGCGCCCTGTATGGGGAGAACTCGGCAACGACGGCTGGCCGGATCTCTTCATCGCCGGCGACCGTCGTCGGTCGACAGCAATCCGGCACAACCCTCCCGGAGGATGTCACTCTTGGCGACGCCTGGCCCAACCCGGGCAATGGTACGATCCTCATCCCTTTCGAGTTGTCCATGGAGGCTGCCGTCCAGCTGACGCTCTTTGACCTTGCCGGGCGGCGCGTGATCGTGCTGCTTACAGGCAGGCGTGCTGCAGGTCGGTACATCATTTCCTGCACGGCAGAGAGGCCGAGGGTCGGGCGACCGGGATCTACCTGGTGCGCCTCTACGCCAATGGGCTTGCTCAGCAGCGCCTGTTGACCCTGATCCGTTAACCGCAAGGGCGAAGCATGGCAGATCCATCTGCATCGTACAGCGGCCGATTCAGCAGAGACGGCTACCTGATCCTCGAAAACCAGATCGACACGACGGCGATTGAGCAGATTCTGCGCATCTGGCGAGCCGATCCGTCTCTGGCCAGCGAGGTCAAGGAGAACGCCAACTTCGCTGGTGATGATGGCATCCGAACTCGCCTTGCCTATCGACCACGATTGGCCGATGACGCCTACAGCGCGCTGGCGCAGAGCGCCCGCCTCGTCGAACCCCTGGAGCAGATCTACGCTACGAGTGTCCAGCATTACTACACGTTGAACATGCAGAAGGACCCTGGCACGGGTGGGTGGGAGTATCATCAGGACTACGGCTACCACTACCGGGAGTTCCTCTACCCGGACTTTGTCAGCGTCATGGTCGCCCTGGACCCGGCAACACGGGAGAACGGCTGCCTGCGCGTGGTGCGCGGCTCCCATCGGTTGGGTCGGCTGGAGCACGAACATTTCGGTTCGCAGCAGATTGCCAACCGGGAGCGCGTGAGCCTCGCCCTCGAAGAGATGGAAGAAGTCTATTGTGAGATGAGCCCCGGCTCGGTGCTGTACTTCCACGGTAACACGCTGCACGCCTCCCATCCGAACCTCAGCGACTCCTCCCGCTGGTGTCTGATTTTTGCCTACGTACCGTCGACCAATCGCTGGATCCTGCCCGAGGCACCACAACTGGGGACGCTGACAAGGCTTGATGAGGCAGCCTTTCGCTCGGCGCTGACCACTCACGAAGATCGAATCCGGAAAGAGGTATGATGAAACTCGCCTACAGCACCTACGCCCTGCAGGGCATCGACCCATTCGAGGCCATCACCAGGGTCCGGCAGATCGGCTTCGAGGGTCTGGAACTGAATGTCGGAGAGGATTGGCCCACGGCCCCCGGCAGACTCGATGGTGATATGCGTCAGCGGCTGCGTGAGGCCTATGCCGAGGCAAAGTTCGCCGCCCCGGTGCTGATGAACCTGATCGGTCTCTGCGGCATGGACGAGAACACCAAAGCCAAGGAGCGCGCCCTGGCCGAAACCTGTCAGTTGGCGGCGGATCTCAGCTTCGATGGGGGTCTGCGGGTCGTGACGAGTACCCTCGGCGCCAACGGCGGCGATTGGGAAACCTGTCGGGACCGCGTTGCCGCGGCACTGTTGCCCTATGCCCGCATCGCCGAGGATCATGGCGTAACGCTGGCGATCGAGGCCCATGTGGGCCAGGAACTCGACTCGCCGGAAAAGGCGGTGTGGCTCGTGGAAGCTGTTGGCCGCCCTTCGGTGCGCCTCAACTTCGATCACAGTCACTTCCATGTGCTCAACATGGATTTACGTCATTGTGCCCAATTGTGTGCTCCCTATTCCGTGCACACGCATATCAAGGACGGTTGTCTGGTGGGTGGGCAAGTACAGTTTCAATTGCCCGGCGATGGCAGTCTCGACCTGATCGACTACTTCCGTGTTGTGCGCGACGTTGGTATCAACCTGCCGATCACGGCGGAGGTGAGCGCACAGATCTGGAAGCAACCCGACTACGATCCGTGGGCAACAGCGCAGCGCTGCTTCGAACTGATGCGCAGCGCACGGGATGCCGCGGCCTGATCCGGGCTGACTTCCGCGCCGACCGGGGCTGCTAGGGCGTTGGCAGGGTAGCAGCCAGGAAGGTGTCAACGTCTTGCCAGAAGCGGTCAAAATCGACGGGGCACTCGTCGTGCCGGGCGTCATAGGTGACGAGTCGGCTCCGTGCCGTGGCCGCCGCGTTTCGTCGGGGGTGCTCGACGGGGATCAACTCATCCCGCGTCCCGTGGGCTATGAAGACCGGGCCCTCGTAGGTGCGCAGTACAGACTCGTTGTCAAAGCGTTCGCTCGCCAGCCGTGCAGGAGCCAGGTAGCGGCGCGACAGGGACGGCAGATCGGCGAAGGTCGATACCAGCAGCAGAGCCCGCAGCGGCCGTTGTGCGGCCAGAGCGCAGATGGCCCCGCCTCCCAGCGATCGACCCATGCCGACAATACGCCTGGCATCAACATCGGCTCGTGACGCCAGCACATCATAGGCTGCGACGAAGGCCTGCGTCACCGTGTCCACAGTTGGCTTGCCGGTGGAGTCTCCGTAGCCAGGGTACTCCACCAGCAGGATTGCGTAGCCACGCGCCCTGAGTCCAAGAAACCCGCCCGGAATCGAGTCGATGAGTTCGGCGTTGCCATGGGCGATGATCACGGCGGGCCCGCTTGTGACGTCCGCCGGCGGCGGCGGCAGGAACCACGCCTCCACAGGCCCGGATGCGGTTTCCAGCCAGATGACCTGACGATCCTGACGGTCTGCAGCCAGCGGTGGTCGCTCGTTGATCCGCGTCCCGGGGTAGACCATGGATCGCTGCGCCATGTAAAGGACGAACAACCAGGCTGCATAGAGCCCGACCAGAGCGGCAAACCAGGGCAGGAGGGAGGTCATGCTCATGGTCTCAACGCCCGAAAACGATCCTCTCGCGCTCAAACAGACGCGCCGTCAACTCAACACAAAGCAGGCCCAGCAGGGGCGACGACAGGACCACCAGCAGGATCGAACCGATGTCGATGGCTTCCCCACCCAGTACATCGGTCAACAGCAGATGCTGTCCGAGGGCGGGGATGGGCAGCATCCACCAGGCATCGCCAAGGCTCGACATGGACGCGATGAAGTGTGGGACCATCGGCAGCAACATGAGCATGGACAGATAGGTCTGCGCCTCTTTGTACGAACGGGCGAATGTTGCCAGCATCACCTGCAGACCCGAGGCGAACAGGGCCAGCGGCAGGGTCGCCAGCAGCAGGCCTGCCACCTCGCGCGGGCCGATCTCCAAGTCGATGCCCAGTTGTTGCAGGGGAACCCGGCTCAAAGCGACCAGCAGGCCTGCCAGGGCCAGACCAACACTGGCACCGGAGAAGACCGACGCGGCAAGCCATTTGCCGAGAACAAGAGACCGCCGCGGCACCGGATTGACGAGCAGGGGCTCAAGCGAACTGCGCTCGCGCTCTCCGGCGGTGGCGTCGATGGCAACATTCATACCGCCGATGAAGGTCGCCATGATGATTATCATCGGTATAAAGCTGAACCAGCTCGCCGATCTCTGGCGTGCGCTGGCAATGTCGACATCATCGATCCCGACAGGATTACCAAGTTGCGGACTGATCCCACGCGCGATCAGGCGCAGATTGCCGACCATACGGCCATACTCACGCACGAGGCTGCGCACCCGGCCGACAGCATTCGATGCTTCCTTGCGAGCGCCGTCGTAGACCAACTCGACGTCGGCCGTACGTCCTTCGGCAAAGTCCGCGGCAAAATCGTCAGGGATGACCAGCACGAAATCGTGTGCCTTGTCACCCACCGCTGCCTGGGCATCTGCGGGACCCACAGAGACCTCATATCCACGGCGCTCGAACCAATCGATCATGTCTGGCGCATGTGCCGCGCCGACCACAGGAATGACGATGTCGTCGGCGTCGCGCTCGCGCTCGGCAATCTTGTTGAACATAAAGGTGATCAGCAGCGGGAACATCAGTGGAAACATCAGTGCCGACAGCACGGAACGGCGATCCCGCAGGCCGTCGACGAGTTCCTTACGAAACACTACAATCGCCGCGTTCATACCTGCACCTCATCGATGCCGGAGAGGGAGACAAAGGCATCTTCAAGGTTTTCGTGTCCCGTCTGCCGCTTGATCTGTTCCGGCGTGCCAGCCGCCGCCACGCGTCCCCCGGCCATGATGACGATGCGATCACACAGGGCCGAGACCTCCTGCATGATGTGACTGGAAAACAGCACACAGCGGCCATCGGCACGCATGCGCCGGATCAGGCCACGCACGGCACGGGTACTCTGCACGTCGAGCCCGTTCGTCGGCTCGTCGAGCATCACGGTGCGTGGCTCGTGCACCAGGGCGCGCCCCAGCGACACTTTCATGCGCTCGCCATGGGAGAAGCCCTCCGCCCGCCGGTCGATGATGCCCCCCATGTCGAGTTGCTGCACAAGACCATCGATACGGCGCTCCAGGTCGGTGCCGATCAGGCCACGCAACTGCCCGAAATAGCGGATGTGTTCCCGTGCCGTCAGCCGTGGATAGAGCCCGTGTGAGTCCGGCAGGACACCCATGCGGCTCTGCGCGCCCTGGGGATCGGCGGCGGCGTCGATGCCGTCGACACGTACGGATCCTGCATCCGGCCGCATCAGGCCATAGAGCATGCGCAGCGTCGTTGTCTTGCCGGCACCATTGGGTCCCAACAGGCCCGTCACTTCACCATCAGCGGCGGCGAAACTGATCCCATCGACGGCGGTGATGTCACCAAAGCACTTCGTCAGTCCCTTGACTTCGATCACGGTTGCAGTGCCTCCGCCACCCCGGCCCGAGGCCCGGTGAAGGAATGGAAAAACAGGGGCCGCTGCAGGCTTTCAACACAGGTGGGATCGAGATGCTCCACGCTCGCCTCGTCGATGAACTGGGTCATCAGTCGTTGCACACAGCCATACATGATGGTGCCGTGGGCGGCGCCCGGAACAACGATGTGCTGAGAATTCGGTAGATATTCGGCGACCAGCCGGCCCCATCTCGGCGGTGTTACCGGGTCGAGTTCTCCCGAGAGCACGAGGACAGGTTTGTCGGAGATGACTGGCTCGTGATAGCCGGCGGGCAACTCACCTTGCGGCCAGAAGCCGCACACCTTGCTCCAGGTGTCCAGGACCGTCGTTCCCAGAAGTGGCTCGGACACCATCGTCGCTGCGTCCGTGGCGCTGATATGCCCCAGATCCTCAGCACACAGCACGGAGAACAGCATGCCGACACTCATGTGGGAGTCGATGTCGGCCAGCGGATCCGAGAGCGCCAGCAGCGGCCCGTAGTCGCCGTCGTGCGCCCGCTGGATGATGAGCGGCAGCAGACGCGTAGCGTCAGCACTGTAGAGTGCCGCCCGCAGCAACAGCACGACGCCATTGCGCCCGACCTCGAAGCTCACCATCTCACCGGTACGGGGATGGGCGGCACGCACGGACTCGGGTGAGGCTGCGAGACGGTCCACAAGGCGCTGGAAGGTATCACGCAGGTGCGGGAAGGCCGCATTGCAGTCGGCATCGGCGGCGCAATCCATGAAGACCAGTTCCAGCGCCCGCGCGGCGTCTTCCCCC
>CALFPI010000254.1 GCA_937919035.1 uncultured Gemmatimonadaceae bacterium | reverse complement strand
CCCGCCAGAAATCGATCGTCAGCCAGACGGGCGACGTTGCGTGTGCTGTCCAGGCGGATCGAACGGATCCAGTCTGTAGGGCGAAAGGCTCGGCGCACAAGTGTTGCCGTCACCAGATCGCCAGCGGCCGTCTGCGCCTGCCAGCTGTTGTCGTCCATCGGCACGAAGCGCAGCTGTCGTTGTTGCTCAGGGCTCAGAGCGCCAACGTCATAGGTGAAGACCCAACGAAACCAGGAGGCCGGCAGAGACACGTCAGGGGCCGCGTCGTCTTCGTCAATCAGCCCGTCGGCATCATCGTCGATGCCATTGACGGGATCCTCGTTGAAACGCCCGTCGCTATCGTCATCCCCCCAGCCGTAGCCTGAATCCCACCCATTGGCGTCTGCCGCCGCTTCGGCGGCGGTGGCGTAGCGAAAGAACGGGGGTCCTGCATATGCCTGGCGCACGGCAGGGCTGTAAATCGGCCCACCTGTGTGCAGGCCATCCTCGTTGAGCAGCCCATCACCATCGTTGTCCAGTTGCGGATCGGGTCCGTCCTCATCCAATCGGCCATCGAGATCATTGTCGACACCATCGGGGGGATCCTCGTTCCACAGGTAGTCGCCATCATTGTCGATCCGATCCACAGGGTCTTCGTCGATGCGACCGTCCCCGTCATCATCAACGATGACCTCAGCGGCGAAGGATCCGCCCCAATCGAACTGCGGCTGGAAGATCTCACCCGTGGCCAGGACAAAGCTCACCGGATGCAGGTTCCAGGGATGGTCCGCGTCACCCACGCGCCAGGTCGCTGCAGAAAGTGGCGTGGCCAGAAGCAGAGCCGCGACAACAGCGATGCAGCACAAGGATCGGCGATCGGCCATGGCTGACTCCAGTGGAGCGAGAGGGTGCGTCGGATCTCAACCGAGATGGGGCGGGCTCTGGGATCGCAATGCTACGGTCGGCGGAACGGCCAGGGCAAACGCCAGAACTGCAGGCTCGGTCGCAGTCCTGGCTACAGACCTGCCTTGATTCGGCCCCAGGAATCGGCTCGTACGGATGAATCACGGGCCTGTGTGCAGTCGCCCCGCTCGCAGGGCACGAGCCGGGCATCAACAAAGTTCTCCGCAAAGCATACCAGCGGCGGACGTTCCAGCAGGGAGGAAATGGAGAAACGGATGCCGCCGGAGCCCGGGGCATCGTGATCGATGATGCCGATCTGCAGGCCGATGATGTTGTTCGCCTGCAGTACGCTGCGCACGGACACGTCCGGGCCATTCCAGTTCAGGTTGTCCCACGGTGTTGTGTAGAGCTCCATCTGCGTTTCCGTTGGCTCCACGCCGATCTGACGAATCCGCACATCCGCCCACGGTGGCAGGCTGGCCCAACCATTGGCATAACCCTCAAAACCAAAGACGATGGCATCCGGTGCCTCGGCGATGACGGCATAGCGCTGCGCCTGTGCACCGACGTAGAGCTTGACCTGTTCCGGTGTGCCGTCCGGTGGTCCACAGGCGTACTGGCCGCCCGAATGATCCCCATCGACAAAGAACTCGACGTAGTCCGCGCCGAAGAAGTTGGGTGGATCACCACCTGCGTACTCATTGATGTAGAAGTCATCGGTCTGCTGCATGCCCATGTACAAGCGCTGCGTAGCCATGTTCCAGGCGAGATAGATCCGAGTTGCCAGGTCATCTGAACCGGGGCTGCCGATCTGCAACGACGAGAAGTCCCGACTCTCCAGGGATGGCTCCGGGACGATGTTCTCCCACTCGAACAGGGAGAAGTCGTCGATCTGGGGAACGTCGCTGCTGGGGACCTCGTAGATCGGGATGATCCGGTCACCCACGTGTGCTGCGACGCTGACACACAGAGCTGGTACCATGCAAAGGCAGATCCAGGTGGCAACAAAAAGCAGTCGCTTCATCATGCAGATCCTGAGGTTACATACGTGTGACACGGCGGAAAACCTAGTCAAACCTGGCGCAGTACTGTCTAGGCGGCCCGGCCATGGCGAGGCAGGATGACGAGCAGCACACATGCCAGCAGGCAACCGATGGCAGGAATCAGGAAGATGCCGCTCCAGTCGTGGGCACCGTCAGCCAATTCGAAGTGATCGTATGCGGAACCTGTCAGCCAGTGGCCGGCAAGAGCGCCGAGACCGGAGTTGACGAAAACCAGCAGGCTCTGGGCGCTGGCCCGCCGTTGGCGCGGTGCCAGGGCTTCGACAGCAACGATGCTGCCCATGGAGAAGAACGTGAAGCCAATGCCGTGCAGACTCTGGGCGGCGATAACGAACCACACCGGTTCACCCAGACTGAAGGCACCGAAACGCAGGGCCAGAGCGGCGGCACCGAGGAAGATCGTCCAGCGCGAGCCGAAAACCCGCAAGCTCGCCGCCAGGATGAGCATGGCGCCGATCTCGACGACCTGGCCGAGGCTCATGACGGCCGTGGACAGACTGGAGTTCAGACCGATGCCGGCAGGGTCCGAGAAGAACAGGAACCCAAGGTTGTAGAAGAACGGACGCATCACCGAGACTACAAGGGAGACAGCGAACAGGACAAGAAAGGGACGGGATTCCAGCAGCAGACGGAAGCCGTCGAGAAAGGCCAACGGCCGTCGTACGGACTGTCCCGGCGGGGTGTGTGGCAGCAGCGTCAGGCAGTAGACCCCCGTCAGCAGGGCAAGTGCTGCCGCAACCAGCAGGCCGTCGCCGAGATGGTTACGCCCGGGCTGCCAGAGTTCCCAGAAGTGCAGGTGCAAACTCAGGGCCCAACTGATGGCAACCCAGCCGACGGTGCCCCAGGCACGGACGAAACCGATACGTCGGGAGTCGGGTTGGTGGTACAGGGCGACGACGTTGCTCAGTCCCATGGTCGGTATGTGGACGAACTGGAAAAGGAGCATCGCCACCCACAGCGACAGGAAGGACGTCTGCTGATTGGCCCACAGCAGTACCGGCGCGCAGGCCAGGTAACACAGGCCCATGATTCGTTGTGTCGGCAGGAAGTGATCGGCGAGCCACCCGGCGACGACAGGGGAGATCAGGGCGGCGAGGGCGCCGGTGCCGTAGACCCAGGAGATCTGAGTGCCGCTGAAACCCATGTAGCGCATGTGCCCGGCGAGCAGGATCGTCTGCGCACCGAACACGGCGAACTGCAGGAAGTACATGGCCGACAGCCGCACGGCCACGGAGCGTGGGCTCAAGAGTCGCTGTGCACGTCGCGGCGTCGGGCGTGTAACAGCACCATCAAGGCGGAGATGTCCGCCGGAGATACGCCGGAGATCCGCGATGCCTGGCCCAGGGTGTGCGGTGTCAGGCGGGCGAGTTTCTGCCGTGCTTCCACCGACAGGGGCGTGGCTTCCGTGGCATAATCGAAGTCACCGGGGATGACGTGTGACTCCATGCGCTGGAACCGTTCCACCTCCTGCGTCTGGCGATCTATATATCCGGCGTACTTCGTCTCGGCTTCGACCCGCTCCGCCGCGTCGGCCGTCAGCGCCTCTCGTGGCGGGGCAATGGCGGCGATATCGGCGTAGTCGATTTCCGGTCGCCGCAGCAATTCGATGAGCAGGGTGGATTCCCGCACGGGTGTCGTACCACGCTGGCTGAGCAGCTCGTTGAGAGCCTCACCCGGGGGCAGTCGTTGTTCGTGTAGACGGGCCAGTTCGGCCGTCACCTGGGCTTGCTTGTGGCAGAATTTCGCCCAGATGTCATCGGTTACCATACCGAAATCCCGGCCGTATTGCATCAGACGTTCGTCGGCGTTGTCCTCGCGCAGCAGCAAGCGATACTCGGCACGGGAGGTGAAGATCCGGTAGGGCTCGCTGGTGCCCTTGGTCACCAGATCATCGATGAGTACACCGATATAGGCCTGGGATCGATCCAGGATGAAGGGGTCCTCACCGCGGCCGCAACGCACGGCGTTGATGCCGGCCATCAATCCCTGTGCGCCGGCTTCCTCATATCCGGTGGTGCCATTGATCTGACCGGCGAAGAACAGCCCCGCAACACGCTTCGTTTCCAGCCACGCGTGCAGTTGTGTCGGATCGGCATAGTCGTATTCCACGGCATAGGCGGGGCGCATGATTTCGGCGCGCTCCAGCCCGGGCAAGGTCCGCAGGATCGGTTCCTGGATGTCCTCGGGCAGGCTCATGGACAGGCCGTTGATGTAGAACTCGTGTGTTCGCAGTCCCTCAGGCTCGACGAAAATCTGGTGCCGGTCCTTGTCGGCAAAACGGACGATCTTGTCCTCGATGGACGGGCAGTAGCGCGGCCCGATGCCTTCAATGCGACCGGAATACATCGCCGAGCGTTGCAGGTTGTCACGAATGAGGTTGTGTGTCACCTCATTGGTATAGGTGATGTAGCAGGATCGCTGTGGCAGCAGCGGTCGATCGTGGGCGTAGGAGAAGGTGCGAGGCGGATCGTCGCCGGGTTGCTCCTCCATGGCCGAGAAATCGATGGAACGGCCATTGATTCGCGGTGGTGTACCCGTCTTCATGCGGCCGATCTCAAAACCGAGGGCGACAAGCCCCACGGAGGCCTGCTCGGCGGAGGTCTCGCCAGCGCGGCCCGCGGCGTAGGAGAAATCACCGACGTGGATCTTGCCCCGCAGGAACGTCCCCGTCGTCAGGATCACGGTGCGGCTTCTGAAGAGCATGCCGCCCTTGATGCCAATGCCGCCCACGACGCCATTGTCGACGATGAGGCTCTCCATCATGCCCTGGCGGATCTCGAGCCCTGGCTGCGCCTCGCAGGCGAACTTCAGTTCGAACTGATAGACCTTCTTGTCGCACTGGGCGCGGCAGGCGCGCACCGCTGGCCCGCGACGCATGTTCAGGCGACGGTACTGAATGCCGGCGCGATCGGTGTTGATCGCCATTTCACCACCCAGGGCATCGATCTCTTTTACCATGTGGCCCTTGCCGATGCCACCAATGGCAGGATTGCACGACATCTGGCCGATGGTGTCGAGATTCATCGTCAGCAGCAATGTGCTGCCACCCATACGGGCCGCCGCCAGAGCCGCTTCCGTGCCGGCGTGACCACCGCCAACAACGATGACATCAAATGTCTTCGGATGGGTCGTTGTCATGTTTCCTGTGGGTTGGGCGGAGGAGGGGCGTGTTCGGGACCTTGTTCAAGATTGTTGGGTGCGATCGTACTCTTCGATCAACTCCTGGACAATGGTATCGAGCAGTTGTGGCGGGTCACCGTCACGCTGGCGCTTTTCGGTCCACTGCCATTGCGCCAGGTAATCGTCGGTGCCCGCAAACCCTTCCGCCATAGCGACACGATCGATGATGGCCTGGAACCGCGGAGGCAGTTGTCGGGACAGGGGGCGCCGGCCATCAAAGACCCGAGCCTGGGCAGGAATGGTGCGCCAGTACAGCACCTGGTAGTCAGGCATGGCTCAGGTGCGACATATGTGTGCCCGGTGCCGGCTCGAAGGTTTTGCTGTGCACCCCCACGTAATGGCAGATGAAGCTGCGTCGCCAACGGTCCGCGGTCCGGTTCGGGTAGGAGCCATGAATGATGCGGCCATCGAAGAACAGCGCATCACCAGGCGCCATGTCGACACCGACGGGGATGGCACCGGCGGGCATCTCCGTCTGGCCACCGGTGAAAGAGACCGCTGTATCGGCAGACTCTACCGGCAGCAGGCCATGCTGATGCGATCCGGGCACGACAACCATCTGTCCCACGGCGTCGTCCGCCGGGTCGAGAGCGATCCACAGGCCCAGCAACGGGTCCTGGCAGATGTACTGCTCATCCTGATGCAGGCCCTGGCCGCGTCCTGCCGGGGGCTTGAAGTAGAGCATGGTCTGGCGCAGAACGGGGGTATCATCGATCAGGACCGCAATGGCGGTGAGCAGGTCCGGTCGCCGGGCCCACTCGTCCGAAGCCGAGTCCCACTCGTGCATGTTGATCATGCGGGGATACAGATGATTGGTGTCGTGCGGCTGGTCACTGGTGCCGCCCGTGTCACCGGGTTTCGACCCCTCGGCGCGCAGCGCCATGTAATGCGTGATCATCGCCGCGGTCTGATCCCGGCTGAACGCGGACCTGACCGTGAGGAAGCCCTGCTCCCGGTACTGGTGCAGCTGGGCCTCTTTCAGGTGGATATCGGTCATCGCGGGCTGTCGAGTCCAACACGGAAGGCGCGGATGTGAGCCGGACTCGTGCCGCAACAGCCACCAATAAGCCAGGCGCCGGCGTCGCGCAGATCATCGAGACCGGCTGCCATGACATCGGGGCCCTGGAGGTAATACGTCTCCATGGTTTCCCGATTCATCTTCGGCAGGCCCGCATTGGGGTACGCCGCCAGCCGCATGCCCTCGTGTCCGTGCGCGGCCAGGGCCGCTGCCGTCTGCCGCGTGCCTTCGATGGCGTAGGCCATGCCCGAGTGATCCTCACGTGTCGACTCGGCCCCACAGTTGAGCCCGAAGAGCTGTATGAAGGGGAGCAGATCGGTGCCGTCGCTGTGCTGGCCCGACGCGAGGATGTCGACGGCGCTTGTGGGCGAGTGTCCCCAGTCCGTCTTGTAGACAATTTCTCCGGTCTTGCGATCCTGGGTGAACTTGTAGGTCAGACTGACACCGATAGGCAGCCCGAACTGCCTGGCGACGTCGACGGCGATCGCCGCCTCGCGGGCCGAAAACATCGTCTCCGCCAGGAACAGATCCACGCCAGCTTCTGCCAGGGCTTCGGCAATCCGCATATGAGCATCACGCACGAGGCGGTCGGCAATGCCGAAATCCGTGTCGCCTGCATCCGCTTCGATGGCGCCGGGAGAGGGGCCGAGCGAGCCGGCGACGAAGACCTGACGGTCACTTTCATCGGCGGCGTTGCGGGCATGTCGGGCACCGAGTCGGGCCAGTTCCGTCGACGAAATATCTCCGGCCTCGGCCATGGCAAGATGCAGATCCGAGGCGACAAACGTATTGGTCTCGATCATCTCGGAGCCGGCGGCGATATAGGACCTGTGCACGTCGATGACTTCGCGCTCATGCGTCTTGTTGGCGATGGCGCTGTTGGGCAACTCGACGCCACGAGCAAACATCTCCGTGCCAAAACCACCGTCGAAGAGGACGGCGGCTGGATCACTGAGTCTCTGCAGGAAGGATTGCAGGGCGGTTCCTTTCAGCCAAGGATGCGAGTAGGCATGGGATCGAACATGCAGCCGTCGACGAAGGCATCGAAGAAATCAGGCTTGGTCTCCAGCTCGACATGGGTCACGTGCTGACACAGGATCTCGAGCTCGGCCCGCCGCTGGCGGTCGAGCAGGATTTCACGGGCGCCCTGCATGGCGGCGTTGCCCACTTTGACGATGCGCTCCGCCGGCACCGGTGCCAGAAAGCCCACGGCAATGGCATTGGCGACATTGATATAGTTGGCGAAGCCGCCTGCCAGATAGAGCTTGGAGACATCCGCAGGATCGATGCCGAACTCCTTCAGCAACAGGTACTGCCCGCAGTAGTTGGCCGCTTTTGCCTGGGCCAGGTGGCTGGCATCTTCGGCGGAAAAGGTGATGCCCTTATCCGGGTCCGTGGGATCCGGAACAACGGTGATGTGGGCGTTGCGTACGGCACCCTCCGCGCCGGTCTGCATCGCCCCGCGTTCTGACATCACGCCGGTACGCCGGAGTTCGGCGAGCAGGTCGACCAGTCCCGAACCACAGATACCCACCGGCGCCACATCACCGATCACGGCACAACGAAACGTGCCGTCCGCCTCTATATGCACCGACTCAATGGCACCTTCATATCCCGGAATCCCGTAGCGCACGAGACCCCCTTCAAATGCGGGCCCGGCCGGTGAAGATGCAGTCAGCATCCGGCCCCGTCCGGCGATGACGACCTCGGTATTTGTCCCCACGTCGACGAGCATGACGACATCGTCCGAATCAGCGCTCATCATGTCGCAGGCGACGAGGTCGGCCGCCGTATCGGCGCCCACGTGGCTGGCAATCAGCGGCAGTCCGTAGACGCGCGTCTGGATGTTGCAGCGGATGCCCAACCGGCGTGACTTGTCGGTGTACGCTGTGGATGTCCGGTCGCCGTCGAGGAACGCTTGTTCGATGGTGGATTTGTACGGGCGCGTGCCGATGGGCTGAACATCGAGGCGGAAAAGCAGATCACGCATGGTTGAGTTGCCGGCGACGGTGATCTCATAGATCTCCTGTCGGGCAAAGCCGAAACGTTCGCCCAGGTCGGCAATGTGGCGATTCAAGGCCGTCACGAGGGACTTCTGCAATTCCCCGTGATTGGCACCCCCGTCATAGGAAATGCGATTCATCACGTCCGAGCCGCCAAAGCGCTGCGGGTTCTCGAAGCCGGTGACGGAGAGGCTTTCCCCCGTTTCGAGGTCCAGCAGGTCCATGGCGATGGTTGTTGTGCCCAGGTCGATGGCAAGGCCAAGAACGTGCCCGCGAAAGCGGTCGATGACCTCTCCGTCGTAGAGGATGTCGTCGCCGCGTCGGGTGACGACGGGATCCAGACGGACCGCGCGCCGGCGTCCCTCGGAGAGGATCTTTGGCGACCGGCGAAGCGGCTCAAAGATGATCTCTTCGTCCGTCTGTACGACGCGTGCCTGACAGGCCAGACGATAGGGATCGCGCAGGAACGCTTCGGCCTCTGTGCGCGGCCCCAGCGAGTCCATTCCGGCCCGTATTTCGACGACACATTCGTGGCAATAGCCGTTGCGCAGACAGGATGTGGGAACCTGCAGTTTCAGGTCATCGGCTGTGTCGAACAGGGAGCGCCCGACTTCGAGCGGGCGGGAGGTTCCGTCAGTGGAGCGTACGTGAGCCATAGCGCTGGATACCGATCAGGAAGAGCGGGCCGGGTTGTCCCCGGGCCGGCGTTGCTGGCGGGCGATTTTTTTGCGCGCGACGTCCGCCGCACGCGGGTCGGACTCCCAGGCGCTGCGGTAGTCAAAGGAGCCATTGTGACTGCAGGTCAGCACGGTCGGGGTGCTGTCACCAGTATCCTCTTTGGCGACCTGATTGTGACAGCGGAACTTCGCCGTGCAGACGTCGTGTCGGTCGCGGTAGGGGCAGCGGCGGCACGCCTGTGCATCTGCCTGGGTAACAATACCGGAAAAGATCTCGGTGAGTCGATCGAACCGTTGCTGGATCTCTTCGGGGGTGACCTCGGCCAAGGCTCAGGCCCCCTTGCCGCTCAGCTTCTTGGCCAACTCGACGCAGTCGAGGGCATCCTTGCCGTAGCCGTCGGCCCCCATATCATCGGCAAACTCCTGCGTTACGGGGGCGCCGCCGACCATGATATATACATCATCGCGCACATCGGCATCGATGAAAGCCTCGATCGTCTTGCCCATATTTGGCATCGTCGTCGTCAGCAGGGCGGACATGCCCATGACCTTGGCGCCCGATTTCTCGACGGCGTCGATGAACTCATCCGCCGAGGTATCAACGCCCAGATCAACGACATCAAACCCGGCACCGTTGAGCATCATGATGCACAGATTTTTGCCGATGTCATGCAGGTCCCCTTTGACCGTTCCCATGACGACAGTCCCCGCGCGTTCCGCGCCGGTTGCTGACAGTACCGGCTCGATATGGGCCATGCCGGCTTTCATCGCTCGTGCACAGGCGAGTACCTCGGGCACGAAAATGAAGTTCTCGCGGAACTTGATGCCGACGATCCCCATACCGGCAATGAGTCCGTCATCCATCACCTCCAGCGCATTGGTGCCGGCGGCGATGGCCTGTGCTGCCAGTTCATCCACCTTGTGGTGGTCGCCTTCGATGAGGGCCGCTGCCATATCCTGGTGGGCAGGCTGTGCCGCGGCGAAGATCTCGACAAAGCGCTCGATTTCGAGCGCTTTGTCGAGGTATTCTTCGATCTCGAAGCGGAGGGATTCGTTGAGGATGTCGGAGAGTTGGGCCAATCAGTTGTTCGCCTTGTGCCAATCGCGCACGGCCTGCGGAATGGCTCGGAGGTTTTCGATGGAGGTCTGCAGCGGGATGGCACATTCGGGTCCGATGAGCTGGACGCCGGCGTCGAGGTTCTTCATGACCTCTGCTGCTACGGCCTCTTCGTCTCTGGAAAACAGGGTCTCGGGGTTGTTGATGTTGCCCACGAGGCTGATACGATCACCGACAATGTCCATCGATTCAGATGGTTGGTTCTTCGAATCGAAGTGAAAGGCGGCCATCCCTGTCTGGGCGATGTATTCCATCCGATCTACCGTGCGACCACAGATATGCAGGATGATCGGGCAGGTGATGCGCTCGGAAAATTCGATGTGCAGGTCGCGCAGATAGCGCTGGTAGTACTCACCGCTGACCAGATCACCTGTGGCATGGTCGGGGAGCGTCAGCGCATCCGCCCCGGCCTCGATCTGAGCGAGACCGAAATCGACGGTGACTGCCTTCAGCTTATCGAGGATGCGTTTCGTCTGATCGGGGTCGTCGAGTGACATCAGGAGAAAGGCCTCGACACCGAAGCAGTGATAGGCCAGCGACCAGGGGCCCATGGTCTTGCCGATGATCGCCACTTCGTCACCATAGTCCCGGCGCAACAGTCGGATTGCCTCCAGCACGCAGCTGGTATCCTCGTGCGTCAGAAGATTGGCCGGGATGTCGATATCATCGGCACTCTTCCAGATCGGCTCGGCCATCTTTACCGTTGGCCAGTTGTCCTTCTGCTCCCACTGGATGCGGCAGCCAAGGGCGGACGACTCCTGGATGATGGAGAAGACGGGCATGATGCTGTCGAAGCCCAATTCGGTGTATCCTGTGGCTGCCAGGCGGGCCATCAGCTCGGGGTCGCGATTGGCCTGCGGGAAAGGGGCATCCACCAGATCCATCAATTCTACGGTTGCCACGGACGTTGGATTGCACACCGGTGTCCGGTCCACCGGCTGACGCTGCAGTGCGGCCAGCACACGTTGGCGGGAAGTCATCTCCGGCATCTGCATCTCGGTATCTGATCGGGTTCTGTCAAAGGGGCCGGGCACTCGGTGCCGAGAGCACGCCACGAGCTGCCATCGATTCCTGTTCACGTACGATGGCCCGGACATTCGGGGCGCGTAGCAACAACAGCCCCAAAAGTGCGTCGTGAGAGCAACTGCAGGGGAAGGCAACACAGTCTTCGGCAACACCCTCGGTGGCGCCGGGAGTGTTGACGCCATTGGCGCTGATACGTCGCATCTCGCCGAGCTTCAACAGACCATTGACGATCACATCGATTCGTCGGGCGCTCTGGCTTTCGGCATCCTCCCCGGTCGTGCGCACCCGGTATTGCCCCTGGCCAAGGGAGTCAACCACGACGGTCAGGCCCGATTTTCGATCGAGCGTCGACAGGGGGCGGGGCGCGAGGCTTTCGGCTGGAT
>CALFPI010000253.1 GCA_937919035.1 uncultured Gemmatimonadaceae bacterium | reverse complement strand
CTCGGCCAGGTCATGGCGGCACACCCAGCCGGCGCCCGCCCGGTGGCCTTGCGGGCCAAGTTTCTCCTTCTGGCGCCCCAATCCGATGCGCGTATCGACGATGTAATCAGGCCGCAGCACGATCAGGGGCAAATGAAACGCATCCCAGAATTGCCGACACATCTCTTCCTGCAGACGCTTCGTGACCGCATAGAGCGAAGCGTCGGGCCGACGTACGTCGGCACTGAAAAACACCCCCTGGGGATGGATCGTCTGACATGATCCGATGTGGACGACCCGGCGAACCCCGGCGTTCCGCGAAACTTCCAGCACGTTCCACAGCCCCTTCAGGTTCACCAGGAAGGCACGTTCATCCGTGCGGTCCTGCTCGCCACCTTTGGGAAACCATACGGCGACGTGCACTACCGCATCACATCCGGCGATGGCTGCCTCTACCTCCGAGTAATTGGCGATGTCACCGTACATTCGTTCGCCCTCCCATGGCCCGTCGACATCCTCCCACGCAGCCCACGCCTCCTGGGTATGATCAAAGGCGCGCACCTGGTGACCATGCGCCTCGAGGTTGGCCAGCGTCGCCCGCCCGAGCCAGCCTGCTCCACCGAAAACGACAATTTTCATTCTGCATTCTCCTTCAGATAGGCGTTCTCCACTTTGCGCAGCGCCGCAACAATATCGCGTACTTCCTGGTCGCCGAAATTCTCGTGGATATGCAGCAGGAAGTGGCTTTCAACTGCTTCGATGGCCTGCGGGCACGGGTACGTCGCCTGCCGATCCCCTTTGTAGTCTGGCAGCCCCCAGGGATAGTCACTGGGGGGAAAGACCCGACGCTGCTGAAACCAGTCGGCTTCCGCAGGCAGGTGCCGGTAGCTGGGGTTCGTCGGGATTCCTTCCGCCGCAACGGCGGCAGCGAAGGCATTCTTGTCAACGGTAAGTTGCGTCGCATCGAGGTGAATCCGCATGAACCAGTATACCCCCTCGGTATCGGCCACTTCGTGCCCCAGACGCACGGCGGCGGCACCAGCCAGACCATCGGCAATGGCCCCGGCCACACGTCGTCGGGCCGCGATGATCTGCGGCAAGCGGGCCAGTTGCACTCGCCCCACGGCAGCCGAAAGGTCATTCCCGTTCAGATTCAGGCCGGCACGCACATTCGTGCCCCCCGTCAGGCCCAGGGGTTTGCCGCGGTCGGCAAAACGCTTGCAGCGCCAGCCAATCTGTTCATCGGTGCTGAAAACGACGCCTCCCTGCGGGCCCGTGGCGTGATGCTTGCCGCTCATGGTCGAGAAGGCCGCCACGGCGCCGAAAGTGCCGACGGGGCGGCCATGATACAGGGCGCCGTGAGACTGGGCGCAATCCTCGACGACAGGCAGACCGCGCGCACGTGACAGCTCAAGAATCGGGTCCATGTCGGCAGGTTCACCAGCGATATGTGCCACGAGAATCGCCCGTGTGTGCGGTGTCAGCACGGCAGCGATCTGCTGCGCCCCGGCATTGAATGTGCCCGGTGCAGCGTCGGCCACCACAGGTATCAGATTCAGCAAGGCCACCGGCATGGCCCCCCCCGGATCGGTGATGGGTGGGATCACGACCTCCCCAGCCGGCGCCAGCTCGAGTCCACCGAGGGCGGCGTAGACAGCGCTGGTGCCGGAGTTCACCAGATCGGCGAAGCCGCCACCGTGGAAATCCACGAAGGCGTCTTCATAGGCCGCCTCCTCTGGCCCACCATAGCCGATGGCATTGCCAGATTCGATGGCAGCATCGAACAGAGCCATCGCTGCTGCTTTCTCGGCCGCACCGAACAGCGCCCTCTTCGGCAACGGCTCCGTGCGCACCGGTTGTCCCCCGTCTATCGCCAGCATCCCTGCCTCCTTGTTGTCATTTTCTGCGCTCCCCTGGGTCATTGCGTGCTACAAACAATACACAGTGGTATTATAAGGCCCCGTGACAATCTCTCTGGTATTCTCCTGCCTTACCGTCGGCTCACTACTGCTGACATCGATGGCCGTTGTCATCGTGCGACGACTGGCACCACGTGTGGGTCTGGTCGACGATCCCGCTGCAGGGACGTACAAGACCCACACCGAGGCCACACCCTATGGCGGCGGGGTGGCGATCTGGATCGGTGTTATGCTACCTCTTGCGGCCATGTTCTGTTGGGTTTCAACCTCTGGCGCGGGTGTCTACCATGACGGCCTCAGCTGGGTCGACCCGATGGCACCATTTCTGTTGTTCCCCCTGGAGTCCTGGAGCCCGACCATCGCCCAGGTGAGTCAGGTTGTGGCAGCCGTCGCCGCCGCTTCCGTGCTTTTTCTACTTGGGCTTGCCGACGATTGCCGTGCGCTGCCAGCGGGCCCTCGATTCGGCGTGCAGCTTGCCGTGGCGGCATTGCTTGTCGGTGTCGTTCCAGGCTTTCAACTGGAGCTGATCGATGGTCAGCAGATCATCAACGCCGCCATCAGCGTTGGCTGGATTGTTGCCCTCGCCAACGCCTTCAATTTCCTCGACAACATGAACGGCCTCGCTGCCGGTCTGGGGGCTATCACGATCGGCACATGCGGCACCATTGCCATCCTGGCGCAACACGTGCCAGCCGCCGTGCTCTGCCTCGTCGTACTGGGCGCATGTTGCGGTTTTCTGCTCTTCAACTTCCCCAGAGCGTCGATCTTCATGGGCGACGCCGGTGGGCTCTTTCTAGGCTTCCTGGGCGGCGCTCTGTCCATCCTGCTGGCCAATCGACTGGCAGCGGCAGAGCAGACGAATATGCTGCCCTATGAGCTGATCCCATTGATCCTGTTTGCCGTGCCAATGTACGACCTTGTTACCGTTGTCAGCCTTCGGCTGTATCGGGGACTGGCGCCCTGGGCGGGCGACACGAACCACATCAGTCACCGCCTGGTGGCGGCGGGACTGACACGTGTGCGGGCCGTTCTTGCAATCTACGTGTTGTGCATGTGGGTCGGTTTCGGCTGCATCGCCGCCCTGCGCGCCGACCCGACGGCGGTGTGGACCACGCTGAGTGCCGTGCCTGCGACGATCCTCCTCTTCGGACTCATGGATCTGGCACTGGCTCGGCGGGCCACTTCCCCCTAGGATTGCAGCCTTCACTCTCAAACCTGAACCCAGAGAAGAACCGATGAGCACTCGTCCGCGCATCCTGATTACCGGCGCCGCCGGCCTGGTGGGCAGCGCCCTGCGTCGATATCTGCAGGACCGTTATGATTTCCGCCTGCTGTTCCACCGTAACGTTCCCGAAGTTGCGAAGAGCGACCAGGTTGTCGTTGCCGACGTGGGCAACTTTGAGTGTATGGTCGAAGCAGGCGAGGGTGTGGATGCCATCGTCCACCTGGGGATTGCTGTTGCCGGCAGAGGGGCACCCCGCTCGCTGTACAACCAGATGATCTTCGACACCAACGTGAAGGGCACCTACAACATCTTCGAGTCCGCACGGATCAACAAGGTGCCCAAAGTCGTCTATGCCAGCACCAACCATGTTAGTGGCTTCTATGAGAAAGAGGGGGCCATCTCCTCCCCCGATCTGCCAATCCGCCCGGACAGCATGTACGGCGTCAGCAAGGCCTATGGCGAAGCCATGGGACGTTACTATTTCGACCAGTTCGGCATCGCTTGTTACTGCATCCGCATTGCCAATTTCCCCAATACGGACGAGGTCAACTCCGCCTACGAGCCCGGGAAAAACCGCTGGTTGTCCAGTCGTGACATGGCGGAACTCACCGCCTGTTGCCTGCAAGATCCTGTATCCCAGTTTGCCATCATCTACGGCGCCTCCCTCGGTGGAGAACAGAAGTGGGATCTTGCCAGTGGCAAACAGCTGGTTGGCTGGGAGCCTCAGGACCGGGGTGCACCCTCCGCGTGACCGGTTCCGCCCACCTCGGAGGAGGGTATGCCCATTCCGAGCCGGACGTCGGGCCGACACTGAAGGCCGTGCTGGCGGCAGCAGTTCCGGGAGATCCGGAAGCACGCCTGGTGATTCTTGCCGGCCCTCCAGGCAGTGGAAAATCGGCTCTGGCAAGCCAGTTGTTGCAACGCTTGCCCGGTGCGGTCTACATCGACAAGGACTGGGTCGCGGGAGGCTTTATCCTCGAAGCGGCCAGCAGTGATGGGGCTGCCAGCACAGCCTATGGCAGCCAACGCTACTGGCAGCGTCTGCGGCCGCTGGAATATGGCGGCGCCGTCACCAGTGCCTGCGCCCATCTGGTAGGTCGTCGCACCATCTTGCTCGTTGGTGGCTGGGGACCCGAACTGGCGGACTTCAATTTCTGGCCCAAACTGGCAGCGGCCGTAGCCCCGGCATCGATGCAGGTCATCCACCTCAACGCCCCGAAGACAGCCGTCTGGCAAGGCCGCATGCGGGCCCGTGGATCACGAGCGGACAGCCCCTGGTTTGACGAATTTGCCAGGCAACTCACAGCGACAGCCGTGTGGCCGAAGGCGCATCGTCTGTCGACGGATGGGACCATCCACGACGTCGTGCAACGCGCTCTGGCCGTGCTCGGTCCGGCGCCCATGGAAAGGTAAGGGGATGGA
>CALFPI010000252.1 GCA_937919035.1 uncultured Gemmatimonadaceae bacterium | reverse complement strand
GTCGTTGGTGGTCCCGGCTGCCCGGTGTCATAGAGCGTCAGACCCGACAACTGATTCGTCTCTTCGTTGACCTCACGGATCTGCAGGTGATACGGTCCAAGGTCACGCAGAAAGACGCCCTCCTTCTGCTTGAGAACGAGAGCGGCTTTGGCGCGCTTGAGGCTGGCAGCCAGCTCTCGGGCGCGGTGGTTCGAATCGGGCAAAACCTGATCATTGAACCAGATCATGACGAGCGACAGCAGCAATGCTGCCAATACAACGGGCATGACGACGCGGGTGAAACTTATGCCTGCAGCTTTCAGTGCGAGCAGTTCGTTGTCAGCGGCAAGGCGACCGAAAACCATGAGCACGGCGATGAGCACCGCCATGGGCACGGCGAGGGCGACAATCCACGAAAGATTGTAGAGGAACAGTTGCAGCGCCGCGCTCACCTCGAGGCCCTTGCCCAGGACCTGATCCAGCATCTGCAGAACCACATCGATGACCAGAATGAACACGATGAGGCCAAAGCCCATGGCGAATGGGGCCAAGTGTTGCACCAGCAGGTATCGGGCCAAGGAAACCAAGGGCAATCTGGCGGGTCAGAGGGAGCGGCGACAGGGCCTGCGAGGCTGCACCATGGGAGCAGCCGGTGACAGTTGCGGGTGCAAGGGGAGCCGGCGCTCGCTACCGGCCTGCCGGGGAATATACCATTGCCTGCGCGATTGCGGTTGGAACGATAATTGCAGCGTCGTTTGCAGCGGCGGGGCGCGTCTGAGCCCGGCGCTGCGCTATGATCCTGATTGCTGGAATACGGGGTGTCCCCTACGTTGTTCTGCCCCTGCTTGCCCCCCGCACCGCCTACTCCGCCGGAGCCAGCGTATCGCGCAGCGCGCACAGGTCAGTATTGCTTGCTATTGGCGGGGCCCCGTGAGAGGATCCCGCCTGATTCAGCGGGTCCCTCCCGCACAACCCAAGCCGTCTGCCGGGCTCGAATCCCGGCAACGGTCCATCCGAGCCTTGCGGCCGGCTGGTGGACCCCGCCAGCGCGGGCAGGACCCCGATCCATGCGCGTCTGTAGAACCGATGCTTAATGATTGTCTGATTCCATGATCAGGTTCGCCGACCGGGCGGCGTGGTTCTGGGTCGCCGCATTGTACGTCTGGCTGGCGTTGCCGGTGCTGACGGAAGCGGCGCCCGGACTGCGTCTGGATGCGACGCCAGGTGTCTTGCGTGACCTGTTCCACCAACCCGAAGAGTACGGGCCGTTGCGCGCAGGTTCGCCCCTGCTGCGCCGTCGGCCCTCCCGGCAGCCCATGCTCGAGGGGGATACGCCGTTCTCAGGAAAGAATGCCGCCCTGGACTCCATGGGTGTGCACTTTCAGCCCATGATGGCCGGATTCCCCGCGGGGCCCCCGGTGACGCTGCCGATTCGCAGCTATGTCGATATGGGCCAGGCCCACCTGACACAGAAGGCCTGGCACCAGGCGGTACGTGGTGAGTTCCGCCAGGTCGCTTCCAATCAGGCGCGATCCGGCCGCAACCGGCTGGAATGGCGTGTGCCGATCCCGGCGCCGGCACCGGTCCGTCGACTCATCGGCGACGAGGGGTCCCTGCGCATCAACGGATCACACACCGCATCCCTCGGTGGCAGGAGTCAATGGACGGCAGGAGAGGTGCAGACCCTGGCCGGTCGCCCCTCCAAGTTTCCGACGTTGAGTATGGACCAGCAATCGGCATTCTCTGTCGAAGGCAGCGTTGGTGAGGCGATCAACATCCGCATTACCCAGGATACCGAGTCCCTGGGCAGCGCCTTTGGTCAGAATCTGACGGATCAGTTGGCCAACCAGATCAAGCTCGATTACAAGGGCGACGAGGACGACATCTTTCAGGAGGTCCAGGCGGGCAATACGACGCTGGCCCTGCCCAACACGCGCTTCGTCGGCTTCAATCAGCAGCACAAGGGACTGTTCGGCATACGTGCCTCGGGTCACGTGGGGCCCATGGCCTTCACCACGATTGCCAGTCACGAAAAGTCCGAGAGCAACCGGCAATCCTTCCACGGCGGCGCCCAGGTCGATACCGTGGAAATCCGTGATTATCAGTACGTGCGCAACCAGTGGTTCTTTCTCGACGAGACCTATCGCGAGCGACTGACCGATTTCTCCGACCTGAACACCGGCATCCCCGCTGACTTCGAGCCAAACGACCGGATCGACGCGCAGTCGCTGCAGATTTTCATCAACGACTTCAATGTCAACAATGACTCCGAGCAACTGGCCCGCCCTGGGGTGGCCAGCACCGATCCGTCGCAACCGACAAATGCGGCGACCGGCTTCAGCGAGGTCGGTACCTGGCATCGCCTCGACCCTGACAACGATTACGGCCTGGTCTCCGAACTCGGCTACATCATCCTGCGCGTGGCCGTGCAGGACCGGCACGCTCTGGCCGTCACCTATCGTACGGTGGGCGGCCGACAGGTTGGCAGCATACCGGCGGCCCCCGATTCCATGCGCCTGCGGCTGATCAAGGCACGGGATGCGCGCCCCGAGTTCCCTACGTGGAACCTGGAATGGAAAAACGTCTACCGCATCGTCCGCGGCTTCTCCCGGGGGCGTCTGTTCGATGAAGACAAGATTCGTGTCGAGATCCTTCGGGAGGTCCCCGGCGCGGAGCCCGAGAACACGCAGAACGGCAAGAGTTTTCTGCAGCTGATGGGTCTCGATACGCATGGTCAGGACCCCGGCACGCGAGCGGATCAGATTATCGACGCCGATTATGTCGGACTCGATGGTGTGCAGGGGGTACTCATCTTCCCCGATCTGCGGCCCTTTGATCCACTGGATACGAAGTACGACGTGCTGGGCACAAAGGTGCCCGAGGTCTACGACAAGCAGCAGCAGCGCGATCAGATCGAAGCCAGTCGCTACATCATTCAGGTCATCAACAGTTCCGGTCAACAACGTATCAACCTGACGCAGGGGCGACTGGCAAGCATCGACGTCGAATCGGTCGACGTGCGGCTCAACGGCAAGCGCCTGACCCGTGGCGTCGACTTCAACGTCACTTTTACTGGCGAGGTGCAGTTCCTCGGTGAAGCGGTGAACGCCGTGGGTGACCCAGGAGCCGATCTCGAGATCACCTTCGAGAGCCAGGATCTGATCGGCCTGGGAGGTCAGCAGAAGACCCTGCTTGGCATGCGCGGCGAATACGAGTTCCTCAATGGCAACGGTGTCCTGGGCGGCACCATGATCTACAACAATGTGCGCAGTGCCGAGGAGCGGGTTCGAGTGGGCAGCGAACCGGCCCGTACCGTGGTCTGGGACATGGACGTGCGCGCCAAGTTCGATGCGCCCATTCTCACCCGCGCCGTCGACGCCCTGCCCCTGCTGAAGACGGTGGAGCCATCATCGCTGAACGTGCAGGCTGAGATCGCTCAGAGCCGCCCGAACTTGAACACCAAAGGGCAGGGCTACATCGACGATTTCGAGGGCGCCGAACGTCCCGAGACCCTCTCCGTGTTCCGCTCGCGCTGGACCCCCGCCAGCCCATCGGAAGGAACGTTTCTCGGAACGGATGAACGCGGCAGCACGCATTGGTTCAACCCCTACGACCGTGTGCTGCGCGCCGCCATCTGGCCCGGCCAGGCCGATCAGGTGGAGGCGACGAACAACAAGACCGATGTCCTGTCGCTGCAGGTTGTCCCACGGCCTGACGCTGTGGACACCTGGGGCGGACTGATGACGGTATTCACCGGTGGCGTGCGGGATTTCTCCCAGTCGAAGTTTCTCGATGTGTGGTTGCGCGGTGAAGAAGGCATCATCCATATCGACCTGGGTGACCTCAGTGAGGACTGGATTCCCAACGGCCGCATCGACACGGAAGACACGCCGTTGCCCGGACGGACCACCGGCGACAACGAAGTGTCCAAGGACGAAGACGTTGGTCTCGACGGCCGCACCGATGAACAAGAACTGGACTACTACCTGGTCGAAGCCGACATCGATACGACGGGCCTGTCAAACGAGCAGAAGCGGCAGCAGTTCCGGGCTTTGCCGGAATACGCCGGCCGGGACGCCGCCGATCCGGAGGGGGACAACTGGGACTATGACCCCACCCGCAACCGGGATGAGTACCGACGGATCAACGGCACCCAGGGCAACCGTTTGTCCGAAGGAGGCCAGCGTCCGGACACGGAAGATCTGAACAATGACGGCAACCTGAATATCCGCAACGACTTCTACCATCACGTCATCGACCTGCGCCGGGATGCGCACGTTCCGGGGACACGCTCTGACGCAGGGTGGCGGCTGTTCCGCCTCCATCTCTACGATGAGAAGACGGAGCGCATCGGCTCACCCGACTCGAGTCGCATCGAGTTTGCGCGCATTGCATTGGTCACTGACAAGGCCTTCGGCGATACGGCCAGTGTCGAGATCGCGCAGATGGAGATCATCGGCAATGAGTGGCAGGAAGACGGCGTTACACGCCTGTACGCTGACGCCACCGTGGTCTCGCAGAATGAGGCCTTCAACGTTACCGTCGTCGGCACGGATGAGAACCTGAGCTATCGCCCGCCACCTGGCGTCAAGGTCAATCGCCTTACTTCCGGCGTACGCGAGCGCGAACAGGCGCTGGTGCTTGACGTTACAGAACTTGACGCCGGTCACCAGGCCGCGGCGACAAAGGTGCTGACACGCAACGCCGACTACACCAAATACACCCGCCTGAAAATGTTCGTTCACGGTGACTCAAATGCGGTCTACTCTCCCGAACCGGACTCGAGTGATCTCGAGCTCTTTCTGCGCTTTGGAGCCGACTCACTCAACTATTACGAGTATGCGACGCGGGTGTTTGTCGGCTGGGACCCGCGCAACGAAATCGACATGGACCTGCTCGAAATGGCGCAGCTGAAGGCTGAATTGAAGCTGGGCCGGGTGGACAGCGCCGGCATGCGGCTGGCGCAGATCGATACCGTCATCATAGATCCCCGTGTCCGCCACGGAGCCCCAGCCGTCTATCGTGTGCGCGGCAATCCGTCCATGCAGCAGGTGCGCCAGTTGACCCTGGGTCTGCGCAACCGTGGCGACGTGCAGGAATTGACTGCGCTGGTCTACGCCGATGAACTGCGCCTCGATGAAGCGCGCAACGATGCGGGAATGGCCGCCTACGGGCGCGTCAATGCGCAACTGGCGGACTTCATGGACGTAGACGCCACCGTCAATCTGCAGCAG
>CALFPI010000251.1 GCA_937919035.1 uncultured Gemmatimonadaceae bacterium | reverse complement strand
GCATCGGCCGCGAGCGATCCGTGCGGAAGGCCTGCACGCCGGGCACCGCCTCGCGCTCCACTTCGTAGCCGCTGCCCTGCAACTGACCCACGATGTAGTCGTCGGCCTCGTACAGCGTGCAGCGATCCTGACCCGGACGGGTGTAGTTCAGTTTGCGGAAAGGCAGTGGGTCTGCCGCCAGATAGAACAGGTGGTCGTGCAAGCGGCTGCCGTCGATGCGCCACAGCCACTCAGGGATTCTGTCGGCGCTCATGACAACCCCAGCTTCGGTGCAACTTCGCGCGACCAACCTGCCGCCAGAAAACGATACCCCTCAGCGCTGGGGTGGATGCCGTCGATGTAGAGATGCACGTCATCGGCCCCCATGATCCGCAGGCCATCGACGTAATGCAGATTGGAGTCGCCGTGGCTACGCAGCAGTGCACACGCTTCGGCCAGTCGCTGTCGCATACGATGCAGACTCATGCCCGCCGCATTCTCCGTGGTTTCATTCGGTGGATGGCAGATGGGTGATACCACCGCCAGGGGTGTGTCCGGATGGCCGTCACGGATCGTCTCGATGAGACCGATCGCCATCGCCCGGAAGCTGCGATCCGACGCCGACAGGGCTCCCATCATGTTGATACCCAGTTTCAGCCCGATGAAATCGGCGGGCAGGCCGCCGATCATGCGACCCACAACAGGGTCCATGTGGCAGTCGCCGCCGTAGCCGAGGCTCGTCAGATGCAGGTCAAACTGTCGCGCCACCAGCGCCGGCCAGGTCTCGCTCGGACCGGCGGCATGACGACAGTGTGTGATCGAACTGCCGTAGAAAACGATCCGCCGACGCTCATCACACCAATCGTGGATGGAGGCGCCGGCGTCGATCTTCAAGGCGCGGATCACGACCGGTGCGTACTGGCTGGGCAGGTAGAGTTCGAGGCGATGTTCACCGGCCGGCACGTCGACGAACTGCACCGAGTCGGCATCCGGTGGTGGTGCCAGGCGCTGATGCAGCCGGCCATCGACGAGCAGATCAAAAACCCAGGGCGGATCCGGCTCGACGCCGGGTGGCGCAATCTCCAGCAGCACGGATGTCGTATCGCTGACGAAGGTCAGACGCACGCCGGCGGGCATGGACGCCTTGTTCACCACCGATGGCTCAAACAGATCGCGCCGGGCCACAGGCAGTCGCCACGGATGCAGACCGGTTGCCGTCGTCTCGAGGGAGACGGCCCCTTCGATGCTTACATCCCCCCCGGTCAGGGGCAGAGATCGTGTGGCTGGCGCCATGGTCGTACTCCTTCTGGCAATGAGAATAACTCGAAGCGGGTCAGCGCAACAGCAGCAGGCGACGCGTGCGGGTCGCCGACCCCATGCGCAGACGGGCGACGTAGACTCCGGTGGCCAGCGTCATACCGGCGGTCCCACGCCCATCCCAGGTCCAGTGATGGACGCCAGCACCGACACGTTCGATGCCGGCCACTCGCTGGCCGGCCAGATCAAAGATGTCGAGGCGGGCGACACGCTCTCCTGCAGGCAACTCGAATCGAAAGTTCGTTTCCCCGTTGAACGGATTGGGGTGATTCGGTTGCAGCCCGAAGGTCGCTGGCAGCGCCGGTGACAGGTCTGTCACCGCTGTCATCGATGACGACTGCCAGCGATAGAGGTGGACATCAAAGTCGACGAATTCGTCGGCGAATGCACCATCGATGACATCGATGCTGCGCTCCTCCTGCAGCACCTGCACCGTCATGCGGCCCGGCGGCGCGTCGGCGAGTTGGAAACTCGCCGACGTCTCCCCCGCACGCATGGATGCGGCAAAGAGGTAGACGTAGCCGTTGTGTTGCTTGGTGAGAATGTCGACGGGCACAGCCGGGTTGGCAGAAGAGAGGGTTGCCACCCCGGGGACATCCGCACTGTTGAGCACCGGTGCCAGATTGTGGATGCCGGCGTTGATGCGGCGCACTGCAGCTGCCATCTCTTCGTCTTCCAGCAGCCGTGCCTCGCGGAACACCGGCTGCCACTCATGCGCGAAGTAGACGATGCCCTGGGAGCCGTGGATCAGCGACATCCACACTTCGGCCCGCACCTGCCGCGGCGTCGCTTTGCGCCAGGTGCTGTTGATCCGGGTTGTCTCGATGAAGTTCCACGCAGGTTTGCTGTCCTGCGTCAACGTGCGCAGACTGTCCACACCCCGGGCGACATACCACAACGTCCGTGGGTCGCCGACGCCTGCTACCGGGTAGACGTCGAAGGACAGGATGTCGGCGCCGAGAGCATACTTGGGATAGTCCCCATAGTTGATGCCACGGCCGCGATACTCCCTGTTGGCTACGCCCTGTCCGAAGTTGAGCAGCACCGGTCGCGTCGCGTCCCAGTGCAGCATGCGCTCGTAGCCGGCGACGATGTCGGCCCGTGGTACGGGTGGCACGTTGTCCGGCTCGTCGGGCTGCAACCAGCCAGCAATGATGGGATCGTCCCAGTGCCGCAGGCCGGCGGCGTTCTGGGCGCAGATCACCCGCATGCCGGCTTGTGTCAACACCGCCAGCTGCGCCTCGGTTGGCCCCTGCCACAGACCGACGTAGAGATTGATGCCGATCTCCTGGTAGCCTTCGGCATGGGCCGGATCCTGCAGCCAGACGCCGATGGGGAAATACGCCGGGTCGGTGGATGGACCGTGGGACCAGCGTGCGTAGGGACTTTCTGCGTTGGCTGCTGCACCCATCAGGACAAGCAGGAGGATGCAGCCGAGCCGACCCACCCTCAGGCCAGATCGAGTTCTTCGGCGCGATGACAACTCACCCAACGATCGTCGAGTTGACGCAATGCGGGGACCTGTGTGCGACAGCGATCTTCAGCAAAAGGGCAGCGCGGATGAAACGCAACGCCAGCGAAGGCATCCTTCCTTCCGCAC
>CALFPI010000250.1 GCA_937919035.1 uncultured Gemmatimonadaceae bacterium | reverse complement strand
CGCATTGACCGCGCTGTGCACGAGTTGCTGCGTGGCCGCACGGCTGTCATCATCGCCCACCACCTGGCCACAGTGCAGCGAGTGGACGATATCATGATCCTGGACGGGGGCGGCGTGCTGGAATACGGCCAACGCACCCGCCTGGCAGCCGATACCGAGTCAAACTTCGCGAAGCTGCTTGCCGTCGGCCTCGAGGACCACACGGCGTGAACGACACCTCACCACAGCCCATCATGTCCACGGGACGTACCGCGTGGCGTCTGGTGCGTTACCGCACGGGTCTGTTTCTCGGCACGATTTTCTTTCGCGGCATCGATGACGTTGTGCCCTTTGCCACAGGGCTGCTGATGAAGGCCTTCTTCGACGTGCTCACGGGAGACGCCGAGGCGGGCCTGACGGCGTGGACCCTGATCGCCCTGTTCATTGTCCTGGAAATCGGCGACCGCGGCGTGCTGTTCATGGCCTCCATCATCAGCGTGCGCTGGCGCTTCAACGTCTATTCCCTGCTGCGTACGAATCTGCTGAAATCGGTTCTGACCCTGCGCAATCCGAGCCGCGTCTCCTCCGCATCCGGCGAAACGACCAACCGTTTCCGCGATGATGCCGAAGGGGTCGTCAGCTACCTGGAGCAGTACATCCATCTCTGGGGCAACCTGATCTTTGCTGGTCTGGCCATCTCCTGGATGGCCGGCATCGATGGCACAATCACGGCCATCACCGTCGTGCCGGCGATTCTCATCATCACCATCGTCGACATCGCACGGAAACAGATCGTTCGCTTCCGTATGGCGCAGCGCATCGCCACCGAGCAATCGACGAACTTCGCCAACGAGATGTTCCAGTCCGTCCTGGCCCTGCAGGTGGCAACGGCAGAGAACACCGCCGTCGAACGCTACAAACGGCTGAACGATGCCCGCCGCAAGTCGACGCTGGTCGACAACTTGTTCAACCAGGTGCTGGGTTCGGTGAACGTCAACATCGGCCAACTGGCAACGGGTGCCATTCTTGTCCTCGTTGCCGAACGTATGCACCGCGGCGAATTCACCGTGGGTGATTTCGTCCTGTTCACGACCTACGTCCCTGAGGTGGCTCGCTCCGGGTCACTCATCGGTCGGGTCATGGCCCAGCACCGACGGGCTGAGGTCTCCCTGGGCCGAATGTCGAAGATGATCGAGTCGGAGACGCCGGCGCCGCTGGTCGAGCACAGGCCCGTCTACCTGCGCCAGGAGCCGCCAGCGATCCAGCCACCGCCGCCTGCCTCCGAGCACCCTCTGCAGTCTGTCGAGACCCGGGGCCTGAGCTGCGTCTTTCCGGACTCGACGAATGGCGTACATGACATCGACCTGCGCCTCGACAGTGGCAGTTTCACCGTTGTCACCGGGCGCATCGGCTCCGGCAAGACAACCCTGGTTCGCGCCCTGCTCGGCGCCCTGCCCCTGGACAGTGGACAGATCCTGTGGAATGGCGAGCCGGTGGCGGATCCGAAGTCGTTCTTCGTACCACCTCGCAGCGCCTACACGCCGCAGGTGCCCCGGCTGTTCTCCGAGACCCTGCGTGACAACATACTTCTCGGCCTGCCACGTGATGACGAGGCCGTCGCCGCCGCCGTACGTATGGGGGTGATGGAGCACGACATCCCCACCCTCGAGAAGGGTCTTGATACCGTCGTCGGGCCGCGGGGCGTCAAGCTTTCCGGCGGCCAGATCCAGCGGGCTGCGGCGGCGCGCATGTTCGTCCGCGAAGCCGAGCTCTACGTCTTTGATGATCTGTCGTCGGCCCTCGACGTCGACACGGAACGGCTCCTCTGGGAACGCCTCTTCGCCACGCGCAATCAGACATGCCTCGTCGTTTCCCATCGGCGTCCAGCCTTGCAGCGGGCCGATCGGATCATCGTGCTCAAGGATGGCAGAATCGAAGCAACAGGCACTCTCACCGAACTACTGGACACCAGCCAGGAGATGCAGCGCCTGTGGATGGGCGACGTAGAGGGGTAGAGCACCGACACCGACAACAGGAGACCCCGTGAAGATCACCGCATTGAAGTGCACCGTCATCGGCGACAATCCTGTCCTGCGCATCGTTACGGACGAGGGCATCAGCGGCTACGCCCAGGCCGAGTCGGCCAAGACCTACCTGAAACCCCACGTCATGTTTTACGAGAAGTTGATCCTCGGCGAGGATCCGCGGGACGTGGAGCGCGTTATGACGCGGATCCGTCGTGTGGGCTCCTTCAAGCCCTGGGGGGCCGCCGTCAGTGCCATCGAGATGGCCCTGTGGGATATCGCCGGCCAGGCGGCGGGTGTGCCCGTCTACCGGTTGCTCGGCGGCAAGGTGCGCGACCGCGTCTGTGTCTACAACGGCAACGTGCGCTTCCCCATGGAGGGCCGCGTCGACCCTCAGGCCCATGCCGACAACATGCAGAAGATGATCGAGTCGCCGGAGAATTTCCGCTTCATCAAGCAGGGCATCGCCTTCCACAGCGGCATGCCCCATGGCGTCGACGGGTTCTCCTACGGCGAACCGCAGCCCGGCGGCTTCCACCCGAATCGAGGCCTGCTGACGGGTAAGGGTTTCGCCCACATGATGGCCTGCATCGAGGCGATGCGCGAAGTCTGCGGCACCGATGTGGGTCTGGCCCTCGACTGTGGCCCGGGCATGGTTGTTCCCGATGCAATCAAGTTGGCCAAAGCCTGCGAGGCCCTCGACGTGATGTGGCTCGAGGATATGATCACCGGCGACTACACGCCATACGTGCTGGCGGATCTGTACCGCGAGGTCACGCGCAGCACGTCGACGAACATTCATACAGGTGAGCAGATCTACCTGCGGCAGAACTTTGTCGAACTCATCGAAAAGCGCGCCGTCGATATCATCGGCCCCGATCCGGCAGACATCGGCGGCATCGCCGAACTCAAATGGGTGGCGGAGTACGCCGACCTGCATGGCATCCTCATGGCACCGCACGGCACAGGGGACGGCTTGCTCGGGCTGGCGGCGCTGGTGCAGGTCTGTGCGACGCTGCCAACGAACTTCGTCGCCTTCGAGTACCCCACGGGCCGCCCCGAATGGTGGTATGACATCGTCGACGGTCTGCCCGATCCCATCGTTACCGACAGCCACATCGAGGTCTGGGACCGACCGGGTATGGGGGTCACCTTCCGCGTCGATGCCGCAAAGAAATACCTGCCCGCAGGGGACGGGGATTTCTTCGACTAACGCACGGTAATCCACGACCTGTCACAGGTGCACTGGATCGGCGGCACATCCTGCGCGCAGCCGGGGAAATGCCCCGGGGACTTGACTTGGCGCACCCGGTTCGACATACTCGCAGCAGTATTTCAGACCCTACAGGAGGATCTTACAGATGCAGAACGTTCGTAAATCTATCTTTGGTGCCCTTCTTGGCATTGGCATTGCCGTTGGTTTCGGCTTCGGCGCCACGCAGTTGTACGCCAGCGTCACCACCAACGCAGCCATCACCGGCGACGCTGCCTCGGTTTGCCCCACCAAGTCGAGTGCCTGCCCGACAGATGCCAAGACGTCTGAAGCTACGTCCTGTCCCATGAGCAAGGGCGCCAGCATCTAGGCAGCAACGATTCAGCTCAACTGCAAAAGGCCCTCGGATCAACGGATCTGAGGGCTTTTTCTTTATCTCGGAGCACAGCATGAAGATCGCCCTCTTCGGCGCCGCCGGCTGGGTGGGCCGCGCCGTTCTGCAGAACCTGCGGGACCACAAGCATCACGTACGCGCCATCGACTACAGCGAAGCTGCCTGGGAAAGCCTGCGCGATATCGATGGCACCTGGCAGGGCGATGAAACCCTGTACGGGGACATCGCCGACTTCGCCGCCGTCGACAGGGCTCTGGATGGCGTCGACGCCGTCATTCACACCGCCGTGCTCAGTGGCGGCAGTGGCGGCTACGGCGTCAACAGCGACACACCATTTCTGGTGAATCTCAAGGGCCTGTGGAACGTGCTTGATGCCGCCCGCGAGCGCGGTATCGGGCGGATCGTGCACGTCGGTTCCTGTCAGGTCGAACACCCGGCCGGCACCTTCTTCGACGCCGATGTCCGACGACCGGACGGCAGTCTCTATGCGGTGAGCAAACGCCTGCAGGAGGAGATGTGCCGGCAGTTTCACGACGCCTTTGGCATGTCCATCGTCGTCCTGCGGCCGTGCTCCATCGTCGACAGCCGACTGGGCATCAGCAAGTACCGCAAGCCCCTCGCCGGTGGCTGGAACACAGGCTGGGTCTGCCGCCACGATCTGGCCGAAGCCTGCCGGCTGGCGGCCCAGGTCGAGGGCCTCGGCATGGAGGTGCTGCACACAGCAGGACCGCAGGAGGCGTCGGCCTTCTGCAATGTTGCCCGCACGCGCGCCGTGCTGGGCATGGAGTTCGGCGGCGACCTCGACCAGTACCGCTAGGTGCTGCGCTTGTGGATTCGCCTGCACCTTGTCATCTTGGCAGCAATGAGACGTGTACTGCTATGGGCTTTCGCCCTCCTTTTGCTGCCGGTGCTGCCGGCGACCGCCCTGTCGGCCGACCTCAACAGAGATGGTGTCGTCGACTTCGACGATTTCTTCCTCTTCGGTGACCAGTTCGGGCGGCTGGGTGATCCGGATGTGTCGGACACCGTCGTCGTGATCCGCACGGACACGCTGCAGGTGAGCGTTGTCGACACACTCCTGCTGCGGGACACGCTCGTTGTCACCGTCAACACCATCGACACGCTCTACATCGATCCCGCCGATACGGTCTCGCGCAGCGGCACACCCATCAGTTTCGCCGACCCGGCCCTCGAGTTCGCCATTCGCGCCAAGATCGGCCTGGACACGGGAGAGTTGCTCAGCGGTGATGTCGCCAGCGTCACATCGCTGAACCTGACAGGGCTGAGCATCTCGCTGCTGAGTGGCCTGCAGCACTTCACGGCGCTGACGACGCTATCACTGACGAGCAATCTCGTTGTTGATGTCAGTCCCCTGCAGGGGCTGACAGAGCTCAAATCTGTATCTCTTGCCAACAACCAGGTGCGTGACATTGGACCGTTGGTCAGCAATGCCGCTCTGGCTTTGGGCAGCAGCGTGATCCTGGCAGGCAACCCCCTGAGTGTGACGTCCCGCACGACCCATGTCCGGACCCTGCAGGATCGCGGGGCCACGGTCACGGCCGATGCCTTCGTTGTGAGTTTTGCCGATTCCCTGCTGGAGGTGGCCGTACGGGCGGCGCTGCAGCAATCAACCGGTGACCTGAAACATCTGGATCTGGAAACCATCACGACTCTCGACGTGGCGGCAGACAGCATCTCGAATCTGTCGGGGATGGAGTTCATGCGGGGGCTCGTCGATCTGGACCTGCGCAACAATCAGATCACCAGCATCGCGCAACTGTCGAGCCTGAAAAAACTGGAAGTCCTGGATTTGACTGACAACACCATCGGCAGCTTTGCACCGCTGGCGGGGTTGACGGCAATCCGCGATCTGCGCCTTACGGGCACAGGCATGACGGGTGTGTCACCCCTTGCCAACCTGACGTCGCTGCAGATCCTCTACCTGAATCTGAATGCCATCGACAGCATCACCAGCCTGGCCAACCTGACCGACATGCGTCAGATCAATCTGCGTAACAACAACATCGTGGATCTGACGACGCTGCTGAGCATGAAGGCTCTCACGGACGTCTGGGTCGAGAGCAACAGCCTCAACAGCGACGCCTCCAACAGGGTGATCCCGGCGCTGATCGACCAGGGCGCGTTCGTGCGCTTCTAGCGCCTACAGCGCCAGCACCTGCTCCCAGAACTGCAGCTCCACCGGCACGCCGTCGCGCGCTGCGGCGCGTCGTTTTTCGGCACTGCGCTGCCCTGGCCAACTCACCTGTTCGCCGGGTACCATCTCCCCTGACACCAGGTCCGCCAGCGTATCCTGCACGGTCGCAGCGATCGTATCTGCATCGCCGACGCGACTCAGATCAAACGCCAGATACAGCTGCGAGACACCCGCCTCATTGCCCTGCCGCGCGACCTGCGTCGTCGTCTTGCCAGCGGAAAGCAGCGCCGCCACCAGATCCAGGCACAGCGCCAGACCGCTGCCTTTCCAATGGCCGATGGGCAGAGGTCGCTCCATGGCAGCGGCATCCGTCGTCAGCCGCCCCTGAGCATCATAACCACCCGGAACAGGAAAGGCCTCACCACTGCGCTTGTGGGTCCCCGTGCGCCCCCCGGAGAACTGGCTTATTGCCATGTCGAGCAGCACATGGTCCCCATCCGGGCGTGGAATCGCCATGACCAGGGGGTTGTTCCCCAGGCGCTTGTCGAGGCCGCCGTAGGCGGGCATGAGCTTGGTGGTGTTGGTCCAGCAAATGCCGATACAGCCGGCGTCCGCCGCCTGCAGCCCGTACGTGCCGGCGCGCATCCAGTGGCTCGTATTACGCAGCGCCACAGCGCCCACGGTGAATTGCTGCGCCAGTTCGATCGCCCGTCCCATACAGGCCAGCCCGTTGAGTACGCCCGGCCCACGCTGCCCGTCCCACTGCTCCATGGCACCGAGGGCGGCATCCGCCCGCGCCCGCGCATCGATACGGACGCGCCCACTGATCACATCCTCGATGAATCCGGGGAAACGATTCAGGCCATGCGACGGCACACCATCACGGGAGTTGCCGGCAAAGACACCGGCGAGGGTGTACGCATCGTCATCGGTGAAACCGGTAGCGATGAGAACACGATGAAACTCGTCAACCATCTGTTGGTAGGGGATCGTATCCAAGCTGATTTCTCTCTGGGGTCAGATGATCGTAGGGAGATAATGTATGCGCATCGCCAGGCCGGTGGGTTGGCCACGACCGAGCCGCAAGTCGCCGCCCCAAATCCTGACATTGGCAGACAACTTCGTTATGTTGGGTGAGAAGTAGCTTCCCCATCAACCCACGGACAAGGATCTCACTCACTCTTATGGCTGAACGTCAAACTGAAGCCGAGCCAGAGGAAGAGCACGAAATACCTGTCATGCAAAAGGTGGCGATTCTGTTTGTCGCCCTGGGTCAGGAGTCGGCAGGGGAGGTGATGAAGTTTTTGTCGGACTACGAGATCGAAGAGATCACGCAGTCCGTGGCCAATCTCAAAACGGTGACGGTTGAAATGCAGGACAAGGTCCTGGCCGAGTTTGAGCAGTGCCTGCTCGCCGGCGAATGGGTCAGCCAGGGCGGCATGGACTTCGCCCGCGGTGCCCTGGAGCGGGCTGTGGGGCCACGCAAAGCACAAGAGATCCTAGATCGCGTCGCCAGCACGGTGTCCTCGGGCTTCTACATGCTGAAGAACGTCTCTGCCGAACAGATCGCACCGTTCATATCGCACGAGCATCCGCAGACCATCGCGCTGATTCTGTCGCAACTGGAATCGCCGCAGGCCGCCGGCATCCTGGCACAATTGCCGGAGCGTATGCAGGCAGATGTGGCCTTCCGCATCGCGACCATGGAGAACATCACCCCCGCCACACTCAAGGAGATTGAGGAGGCGCTGGAACTCTCTTTGCGCGACATGCTGGGTGGCAACAAAGATGTCGGTGGTCCAAGGGTCGTGGCCGACATGCTCAACCTGACCGGCTCCTCCGTGGAGAAGAACGTCCTCGACCAGATGGATGGTCAGGATCCGGAGATCGCCGAAGCCGTGCGCAACCTGATGTTCACTTTCGCTGACATCAACAAACTGACCGACCGCGAGTTGCAGATCCTGCTGCGCGAAGTCGACCAGAAAGATCTCGTCGTCGCCCTCAAGGCGGCCGAGGAAGAACTGAAGGACAAGATCCTTG
>CALFPI010000249.1 GCA_937919035.1 uncultured Gemmatimonadaceae bacterium | reverse complement strand
CCCGCGAGTTGCGTTATCTGACGGCAGGGCCCGATGGCCGCCGCTATGGGGCGGTGGAGCTCCCTATCGAAGACCGTGGCCTGTGGTCGTGGAAGCCAGGCGGGGAGTTGAGCCGGCTAACGGGACGTGTCTCGGATCTGATTCGTGTCATCGCCGGTGCCGCAGATGGTCGTCTGCTGGTCGTACAGGAGTCGGGCGCCATCCTCTGGAAAGACAACACCCAGGACGGTATCAAGCAGCTTGACCTGTTGCCGGCGGCCCTGCGCGATGTCCACGATGCCGTATTCCGCCGCAACGGTGATCTGCTGCTGGCGACAGCAGAGGGGGTATGGCTGCATCACACGGCAAACACCTCCTGGGAACGCTGGTACACGCCCGATGGGGGCGCGCGCAACCGCATTGTCGAGATTTTGCCCGCAAGCAATGGCGACACCTGGTTGGGGACGGACGGCGGCGTGGAAGTGCGACATACCGATGGCTCCGTCAGTTGGTACGAAGAGGCTCTCGGTCACGATCTGCGCATCGTCACCGGTCTTGCCGAAGATCCGGAAGGTGGGATCTGGATCTCCAGTGGTGCCTACTGGGACGGTGCGCTGCGGTTCTTCCAGGGTCAGTGGCAGTTTTATGGCGCCGAAGAGGGCTTACCCGCCCACCGTATCCACCGCATTCACCGCGATCCGGAGGGCCGGCTCTGGTTTCTGGGGCTGAACAATGCCACGGGTGCCACCCGAAACACTCCAGCCGTCATCGCCACCTATCACGAGGGGCGTTTTGCCACCTTCCCTCTCGACGGGGCGCTGGCGACAGGCCGGGTACACAGTTTCGCGCAAGACACGGATGGTGCCCTGTGGTTTTCCGGCGTCCATGGCATCGGTCGCTACATCAAGGGCGGCTGGACGTTCTGGAATACCGACTCCGGTCTGCGCTACGGGGCGGTGTTCGTTCTTGTTGCCGATCCGCAGGGGGGTGTGTTCTTCTCTGACCAGAACAACGGTCTCGGCCACGTAAGCCCGGATGGGGTCATCTCCTACACAGAAGATCGCAACGGTCTGATTCACAACAACATCCGGGATCTCGCTGTTGATGCCCGCGGGGCGTTGTGGGTGGCCACCCGGGGTGGTCTGGCCTCGTACTGGCAGGGGATGTGGTTGAACTTTGGGGCAGATAGCGGCCTGGAGGCGCTGGAACTCTGGCCCGTGGCCATCCGGGGAGATCATGTCCTGATCGGTTCCGCTGGCCAGGGAACCTTCGATTTCGATCTGAACATGGCGAGCCAACAGCCGCCGCGAGTGTCGTTTCTACCGATTTTCGTCGGCGAGGACCGAGTCATTGTCCGCTGGCAGGCTCTGTCCTTCGAAGGGGTTGTTCCACGGGAACGCATCCTGACGCGAATCCGTGTCGACGGGCAGGCGTGGTCGCCCTGGTCTTCAGCCCGCGAGATCACACTGGCCGGGGTGAATGCGGGTGAACACACCGTTACCGTCCAGGCTGCCGACCCCGTGGGTCGGTATGACGAGGCTGGATTCGTCGACGCTTTCTCTGTCCTGCCATCGCTGTACTCGCGCCCGGTATTCTACCTGCCCGTAGGGATTTCCGGCCTCGTTGTGCTGTTGCTGACCATCGTCTATATGACACACCGGCAGCGGGACGCCGCCGCGCTGGCCGAAAGCGAGTTGCGCTACCGCAGCTTTTTCCAACAGGCGCCGATCTCGCTCTGGGAACAGGACTACTCCGAAGTGATGTCCCATCTCGTCGGCCTGGCACTAGCGGACGAAACAGCCTTGCTGGCACATCTGACGCCTCGGGCCGTATTCGAGTGCACCGCGAAGATTCGCATTCTCGATGTCAACGAGGCGACACTCGAGCTGTTTGAGTGTCAGGATCCAGAACTGTTGGCCACACAAATGCACAAGGTGTTTCGTCGCGAGGCGTACCCGGTACTTCGCGAGGGCATCATCGCCCTGCACAGGGGCGATACACGCTATTCCCATGAGACCGTGGCGTATTCTTTACAGGGAACGCGGCGCAATGTCATTCTCAGTTTCGCCGTGGTCCCTGGTGGGAAGGAAGACTACTCCCGGGTGCTGGTGTCGGTTCTCGATGTCACGGCACAGCGGCGAGCGGCGGAAGAAATGCGGGCCGCGGCACGCGCCGCTGAAGATGCGAACGTGGCCAAGAGTGCCTTTCTTGCCAACACCAGCCACGAGATCCGCACGCCGATCAACGCCGTCATGGGTATGGCACAAGCGCTGCTGGAGGAAGACCTGTCGCCGCGGGCGGCCGATCAGGTCGATACCGTGCTGCGGGCGTCAGAGTCGCTGGCGGAGATCATCGACGACCTGCTCGACCTGTCCAAGATAGAAGCGGGGCAGATGGAGTTGACGTCATTGCCCTTCGATCCCGTCGAAGTTCTCGAGGGGGCCCGGCGAACACTTTCCGAGCGGGCCGCGGCCAAAGGAATCGGCCTTGTGGTGACCGCGGATTCTACGACGCCGCGCAACGTCGAGGGAGATCGTGTACGCCTGCGACAGATTCTTTTGAATCTGCTGTCCAACGCCGTAAAGTTCACCGACAAGGGGCAGGTGCTGGTGCACATGCGGGCCGACTGTAGCGACACCGCCGTGACGTTGCATGTCGACGTTCACGACACCGGCATGGGTATTCCCGCCGCTCGCCTGCAGGCGATCTTCGATCCCTTTACCCAGGCGGATAGCTCGATCACGCGCACCCATGGTGGTACGGGGCTGGGTCTTTCCATCAGCAAACGACTGGTACAGATGATGGGGGGCGAGATTTCGGCCCACAGCGAGCCGGGTGTTGGCAGCACCTTCCGTTTTCACATTCTCCTGCTGCCCGGATCAGGGGAATTGCCGGTATCGGTGCATGCAAATGATGTGGCAGTAGTGCCTATGCGAATTCTGTTGGTCGAAGACAACGCCCTGAACCGAAAGGTGGCGCGCGCGTTGTTGCGCAAGGACACCCACGACATCACGGAGGCGGAAAACGGTATTGCTGCTGTGGCGCGTTTCCGTGAATGTGAGGCCTTCGACGTCATTCTCATGGACCTGCAGATGCCCGAAATGGATGGCATCACAGCGACGCTGCAGATCCGTCAACTCGAGGCAGAATCCGGTCTGCGACGCACGCCAATTGTGGCCCTGACAGCCAACGTCATGCAGGCCGATCGGGACCGGTGCCTGCAGGCGGGCATGGACGATTTCATTGCCAAGCCGGTGCGCAAGGAGGATCTGCGCGCCGCGTTGGCCAAGCTGCAACCGGAAGGCGCGCCGCCGAAGCAGGCTGTCATCGCTGCCGTCCCAGTCGCTGATGGCGGGCCCGTTCTCGACACGGAACCGCTGGAGCAGCTGCGGGAACTTGAGGAGAGCGGCGATTTCAGCATCGCCGAGTTTGTTGATCTGTTCGTGGTGACGACGCCGGAGTGCCTGCAGCGGGCCCGTCAGGCCCTTGCTGCGCAGGAACTGGAAACACTGCACCGCGAAGTGCACACGCTGAAGGGATCGGGACGAGAAGTGGGCGCCACGAAACTGGCGACGCGCGCCGAATTCTGGGAGCAACGCCTGAAGTCAGGGAACATGACCGACATCGACACGGGTCTGGATGAACTGCAGGGCCTGCTCGAAGAGGCGACGCAAGCCCTGCGGAACTTCGCCTAGGCGTCGGGCGCAATGCCTTCCCGCCGCCAGACATCAAGGATCAGTTCATAGCGCGACAGGCGCATGCCGGTGTAGACGCAGTTGCTGGTAGAAAAGATGTAACCACCCCCCGGCATGCCCTGTTCAAGGGCGTAACGTGTGGAGGTGATACATTCCTCCTCCGTGCCTGAATCCAGTAGACCACAATTCACATTGCCGATGAGGCAGACGCGATCTCCCACGAGGCGTTTGACCTCGGCGATGTCAACGCCCCCTTGCGGATCCAAAGAATGAATCGCGTGGGGTTCGGCCTCGACGAGACGATCGAGGATCGGCATGATGTTGCCATCGGTGTGTTTGATGACGTAGTGGCCCTGATCGCGGTAGCCACGCACGAGCCGGTGCAGGTACGGCGTGACGAAATCGTCGAACCAGTCCGGTGGCAGGAAGGGACCGCTGTTGAAGCAGTAGTCGGCACACAGGGCGAAACCATCGAGGCCGCCATGATCGGCCAGCCGCTGGCCCCGTTCCAGGGCTTCGTCGACTCGGAGTGCCGCCTCTGCCTGCACTTTCTTTGGTTCTTCCACCGCACGGGCGCACCAGTCTGACATATCGGCACCCGATGGAATCGAATAAGTGGCGTCCCCGTGCAGCATCAGGAAGAACTCATCCCCCGTCTCCTGTCGCACCAGATCGATACAACGCAGGACCTCATCCTCGCGGCCTGGGTTCGGATGCAGGAAGATGGCGTCGTGGTCGAAGCGCCGTGCTGTCTGGATGAACAGATCCGCCATATCCCGCCGGTGGAACTCACGCTCGGCTTCTTCCATCTGATCCCACTGGTGATAGCTGCGATGGGATGGATGGACACGACCGAAGGCCTCCATGGTCAGAAAGAAGACCAGTTCGAAGGTGGGCACGCGCCCGGGCACGGGCCGACGCTCCAGGGCGGCGATGAAACGTTCGCGAGCCGTCATGGCTCCTCCGCGGCGGGGCCGGTTTTCAGGAAACGTCTGCGAGCGACATCAGTCATGGATCCCCGTCATCGAATGGTCCACGAAAATCTGGCGGTCATCACCAGAACCTGAGCAACGAGCGTACCCGCTAGCGTTCACCTGTCGCTGGTCTGGTGGAGCGAGTTGTGCGCGCCCTTGTTGTGAGACGACATTGTCCCTTAGTGACCCCGGAATAACAGAGGTGGGACATATCCG
>CALFPI010000248.1 GCA_937919035.1 uncultured Gemmatimonadaceae bacterium | reverse complement strand
TACGGCCAACCCGTCCGGTACTGCCAGGCGATGTTGAGGCGCCAACGCGGATCGGGACGGAAGTTGGCATCGAAGTAGAACGTGTGGCGCTGATCGAAGCGGCCGGGGATTCTGTCGTTGAGCTCCACCACGACGCCATTGGCAGCAACGGTGCTGACATCCTCCCTGACCTGAGCCAGAGCATAACTGGCCCACCAGGTGAAGAGGCCGCCTGTGTCACGTTTCAGGTAAAACTCGACACCACGCGAGCGCGCGCCAGCCAACTCCAGACGAATCCGATCCTGCTGGAGTTCGGGGAAGATCTCGATCTCATTGAGCCAGTTGCGGTACTCCGACCGCAGCGAAGACAGGTCCTTGTGGTACGCCTCCAGACGCAGGTGGACGCTGTTGGCGAAGAGGTGCTCTATTCCCAGCACGGTGTGTTGCGCAAGCTCGGCTTTGTGGAACGCCCGCTCGCCGTCAGCGACCTCGAGCTGATCGATGCCCTGGGTCTGGTAGAATCGCCCCCAGCCACCGCGCACCCAGGTCTGCGGGCCCAACTGGTAAGCGACGTTGAGACGCGGGCTCAGCAGGTGGTCGTCGGTGTGACCAGCTGCATCATAACGCAGGCCGAATTCGGCCGTGATGGGTGCCGCGAGTCGAATGCGGTCCGCTGCATAGAGTCCGATGGTGTTGTGCTGCAGAGCCCGGGCGACATCCGTCGTATCGAGGCGTGATTGCACAGCACCGTCGTTGTCGCGGAAGTAGAGACGCTGCTCGCTCAGGTAGTCGTAGGCCACGTCCTGGCGCCGCAGGTCGAAGCCCCACTTCAGGTAATGGGCCTCGTTGCCTTCGAGGCGCCAGTCCTGGCGCAGACTGCCGAAGTCAAAACTGCGCTCGTCACGCACGCTGAAATCGACCTCCGGTGTGTCGCCAAAAAAGGCGAGTCCTGCACGATTGTGCGTGATGCGGCCGCCCGTGAGCGTCGTGCGTGCCAGCAGTGTTGGCGACAAGGTGGACTGGAGTGTCAACCAGGCATAGGTGTTGAAGTATGCCGTGTTCGAGTTGTCACCGTCGTCCTCGGACAGATCGAAATCGTCGCGGGAATGCAGCAAGGATGCCTGCAACTGGTGACGGTCATCGAGGCGATGGCTGAACTTGGCGAAGATGTCGCCGTACTGGGGACGGATATTCTCGTCCTCACCCATGAGGCCCAGCACCAGATCGAGGTAGCCGCGGCGAGCCGAGATGAGCCACGACGAACGCTCGGAGGCGCCTTCGACCAGGGCGCGGGCGTTCATCATGCTCAGGCCAAGGGCAGCATGCGTCCGACCCGGTTCCGGCGTGCGTGTCTGCACATCGAAGACACCACTGAGGCGATCCCCGTACTCGGCGGGATAGCCCCCGGTGAGCAGTTCGACCCCCTCGATGAGGGCGACGTCCACGATGCTGAGTGCACCCCCTTCGATGTCCTTCAGATGGAAGGGATCGAACAGTTCGACACCGTCCACCCGGACCAGGACCTCCTCCTGTTCCCCCCCTCGCACGGTGAACCGGGCGGAAAAGTCGCTGCCGGCGACACCCGGAAGGCGCGCCACGGCGCGGAAAATGTCTTCGCCGAACTGGGGGATGCTCTGGATCTCCGCTTCGCTGAGCGTCTGGCGGGCACCGCTGACGTCGCCCATGATGGCGAAGCGCCCGGGTGTTATCGTCATCTCACGCAGGGGGATGGCTCTGGGATGCAGAGCCACGTCAACGGTCCGCGCCGAATCGGTCGGTACCATCATCGCTGCCGTTGCCCACGGCGCGTAGCCGATGTAGCTGACTTCCACCACCCAGTGGCCCGGCGGCATCGCCAGAGTGTAGTGTCCCTCTGCGTCCGCCACTGTGCCAAGCGTGGTATCGACGATAGCGATGACGGCACCGGGCAGCGCCAAGCCCGAAGTCGCATCCCGGACACTGCCACGGATCCCTCCCGCATGGGCCTGCGCCGCCCCGAATACAAACAGCAATAGGGTCAGTAGTTTCACGCCGCCAATGTAACGCGTCAGACCCGCACGGAGGAAGGATCACTCTCCGCGCACGTCGCCGGCGGGTCCTTTGTTTTCGGCCGCTGCCGTCATAGTGGCGTCGCGTACGAAGGTTCGTTGACGTAGCGCTGCGTCGCCAGATCGAGACGGACCTCCATGGCTGGTGGCAACTCCACCTGCAGCCGGCCGTCGCTGAGGGCCAGCGTATGTGCCTGCCGTGTGACGGGTTCGGCGCTGTAGGTGCCGGCATACCCACCCAGATCACCGGGCCACTTGCTTGTGCGCGTCTCGTACCTGACACCCGTAAAGCGATGCTCACCGAAGGCACCGGCCTGCAGCAGGAGCGTGCGGGTAGCGGTGGCGCTGGTATTGACGAGTCGTACGACGGTGCGGTCCGCCGCCAGTGTTTCCACAAGGGCCGCAACGTCCAACGGCAGGCCGGCGCGGCGCCGATCCATATCGAAGTAGCGCAGCCGGGCGTGCAGCAGGCCACCGTTGTAGATCGGCTGCGGTGCACCCAGCGTCAGTTGGATCAGCGCCTCCGAAGTGACGGGGTTGCCCCATTGCCAGTGGTGGATGTGGTGGCACGTGCCGACATCCTGATCGGCGCGCACCTGAGCCATTCGTCGACACAGCTGCTGGTGGCTCGCCTGCTGGATGCGCTCGGGGTAGTCGGGATTGTCGCCGGCGAGGTACTGCACCCAGGGCTGTTCGTGGCCGGAGTCCTGCTTGTCGCGGAAGGAGTGGACCTCGTTCCAGTCGTTGGCCTCCGCCTGTTGCAGCCGCTGCACACGCTCCCAGTCGTCATCACGCATGGACAGGTGCCACAGGTACACGGGGTAGAGGGCACTCATCGGCATCCAGTCGAACCATCCCGCATCCCCATACCGATAGGGGACGAGGAACGTCTTCTCACCCGGTGGGATCGTGGCCAGTTGCTGCTGCCAGTTGGCGCCGACGCTCATGTGTTCCTGTTGCGGATCACGCATCTGGCCCAGGTCGAGAATGCGGTCCATCTGCTGGCGGGGCAGATCGAGATACTTCTCGTCACGCGTGAGCAGGTAGGCGTTGGCGCCGGCATCCACCGTGGCGAAGTGCATGGTGAGAAAGCCGTGGGGGAAGGTCCAGCCATAACGACCGCCGTACCACTTGCCATCGACGAATTCGCCGACCTTGCCGGAGGGGCCGATCTGGTCGGGCAGCAGGCCGCCATTGTCCCGGGCCCGCCCGAGCCAGGCGTCGGTGTACTCAACGACCCAGTCACGGTACTTCTCCTCCTGTGTCAGCAGGAAGGCATTGGTCATCATCGACGTGATAGCGAGGTTCGCCGGTGCATCCCCCGCCTGCCAGCGCTCCTGCATGGCCAGGCCCATGCGTCGCGCCTTGGCGGGGTCCGCCAGATCCTGCACCCGCTCGATCCCGGGCAGATCGAAGAAGGGCAGTCCATAGGGCTCCATCGTCGTGCCCACGGGGTTGTACGGACGCCCGCCCGAGCCATCGGCAACGATGGCACCTTTGCTGCCATTGAGCCCGGACAGCACGATCCGGCGCTCGGCGTCGTAGTTGATCGCGTCGGGGTCCTCGTTGAGGTAGAAGCCGGCGAAACGTCGAGCCCGCTCCCGTTGCTGATCGCCGCCGGGTCTTGCGAGGCAGAGGTGGTAGAACAGGACATCGGCCTCCGACTGGTGCATCTGATCTTCGTGGAAACCGTACTCCTTGTGATAGGACTGCAGACGCATCAGCTGGCCCGTTACCGCCTCGAACTGGCGCTCCGCCAGCGACAGCAACCGGTCACTGCCACCCATGAGATAAACGAGAGGCCAGTTGAAGAAGGGCTCGAAGTAGTCGTCCGGCGAGCCACCACCCCAGGCGTCGTCCCAGATGAACTCACCATTGTCGCCGGTGAAGTGGTCGAGGTACGGTTGCACGACCCCATCCATGGAGCCGAGCAGGTGGCGCTGCCACAGGGCCCAGGATGGCATCTGTTCAACGGGCAGATCGGCGATGATGTGTGTCATCCTATACGCTCGCCACGCAGCGCTTGAGTTTCATCAACCCCTCGCGGGCAACGGTCTCCGGTCCCTGCGCCCAATAGCTCTCGTTGAACAACTCCAGCGACAACATTCCGTCGAAACCGATGTGATGCAGGGAGGCGACGATATCCTTCCACGGCGCCAGGCCGTCCCCGGGATAGACGCGGTCCGCATCGGTCACGTCGGCGCGTCCCGGCGTGGCCGGGATGTCGTTCACATGCACCAGGCCCAGGCGCCCGGCACCGAAATGTTCGAAGCCGCAGTGATGGCCGCTGCCCTTGTACATGTGGAAGACATCGGCGAGCATTTCCACACCGGGTCGCCCGCACTCGGCGGCGACGAGCAGGACCTCACCCGTGCGCCCCAGAGTTTTGGCGATCCCCCAGTATTCGAGCAGGGGTTTCACACCAGACTTGTCGGCAAGATCCACCAGTGCGGCGAAGCGCTCGGCGACGGGCAGCAAGTCAACCTGACGGTCATGGATCCCGATGGGTGGCGCGGCGACGTAGGGGCAGTGCAACAGCCTCGCCATTTCGAAGCAGCGCGCCGCCTCCGCCAGGCCCCGGGCACGACGATCCTCTTCGGGCACGGCCCACTCCGGGAAGCCGATCAGATTGACAATGTCGATGCCCCTTTTCTCGGCCAGGTCCCGCACCTGCTGCAGTGTGCCGCCCTGTCCGACCCAGTCGTCCAGTTCCTGCACCCAGGGCTCGATGCCATCGTAGCCGGCATCGGCAGCGGTGTTGATCATGTCCAGCACGTTTGTCCCGGCACTGCGGATCGTGCTGGTATTGAGGCAGTACGAAAAGGCCATGGCTGC
>CALFPI010000247.1 GCA_937919035.1 uncultured Gemmatimonadaceae bacterium | reverse complement strand
CGTTGTATGCTCGTGGGACACCGGGCGTAGCGCGTCCGGTGTCGCAACTTCAAGTCGACAGCACAGGTCGGTACGAGGATCTCGACGCGTTCCTGCACCGCGCTGACGAACTGGCCAGGGACCTGCTCTCAGAGGGCATCGGGGCAATGAAAATCTGGCCCTTTGATGCCTACGCCCCGGCGAGCAACGGCAACTACATCAGCTTCGCCGATGTCGAGCGCGGCCTCGAGCCGGTGCGCAAGATCCGCGACGCCGTAGGCATGGATATGGAGATCATGATCGAGGGCCACGGCTATTGGAAGCTGCCCGCAGCCCTGCGCATTGCCCGCGCCCTCGAACCATACCAGCCCATGTGGCTCGAGGATTTCATCAAACCGGACAATCCTCACGCTCTGGCCGAACTGCGCCGAGGGACAACGACGCCCATCTGCGGCTCGGAACTGGCCCTCACACGACAGCATGCACGGGAGTTGCTGGAGGCCGGGGCCGTCGACATCCTGATGACAGACGTCACCTGGACAGGAGGCATCGGCGAGAGTCGCCGCATTGCGGCGATGGCGGACCTGGCAAACCTGCCCTTCGTGGCTCACGACTGCACCGGGCCGGTGACCTTTCTCGCCTCCGTCCATCTGTCGATTCATTGTCCGAACGCGCTGATCCAGGAAAGCGTGCGCGCCTACTATCGAGGCTTCTATCACGACCTGGTCACCGTTGTGCCCCGGATCGAGGATGGCTTCGCCTGGCCCACCGATACACCGGGCCTGGGTACTGCCTTACGACCCGAAGTGTTACAGCGGGCCGACACGACGATACGCGAATCGGTCTGATTGGAAGATTGCCGGATTTTTCGACCCTCCCTATCTTAGCAAACCCCGCTGTTGGTGCTCAAAGGCCGCCCCCCGGCCCGGGCACAGTTCAACCGTAGCAGACACCCCTTTCTTGCGCACAACACATACGTAGTGCCTATCAGTGCCGCTGTTCGGGACACAACATGGGATTTTCGTCGTGTCGTGACGATGCACGGGGATCTCTATCTAACATCCTTACCTCGGAAGGACTACCATGCGCAGAGTTATCGTTACCGCCCTGGCGGTTGTGGCCCTGGCTACAAGCGCGATGGCACAGAGCTATGATCTGTTTTACGTGATGCCAGGCCAGGCCGGTTTCAAAGGTATACAGGCTGGCATCGCCGCCGGTGACGTTGGCAGCATTGCCGATGTTGGCGTCGTCAACCTTGGTGGCAAGTACTCCATCAGCGACATGATTGAAGTCGGTGCCCTGGCCGAACTGGGCCTGCTCAACGACAACTTGAGCACGTTGTCCACGATTACTGTGGGCGCCAAGTACTCCCTGCGCGAGACTTGTGCTGCAACTGTGGGCCTCCTTGTGCCGACAGGGGACGCTGACGATCCCGGATTGTCACTCGGGTTCATGCACACCCAGTACATGGGTGACATGATGATCAACAACTGGTTGCAGGTCGGTCTTCTCGATGGGTATACCGGCGGCGTTGGCGTCAATATCAGCCTGCTCGTCGAGCCCACGCTGACTTTCGGCGACAAGATCACGGGCTACCTCGATGTGCTCGTGGCCACCAACACGGATGACATCGCCGGCGACTTCCTCGGCATCAACCTCGGCCCGAATGTCGACATCATGATCAACGATTCAGCCGTTGTGAACGTCGGCGTCGTTGTCGGCGTGGCGGGTGATGCGAAGGCCGACGATCTCGGCATCGGCGCCACGTTCATCACGCGCCTGTAGCAGGGCCCTGCTCTTCCATCGCGGTCTCCCCGACCGGTACAGAAGCGGCCCGGCGCCTGATGGATACAACATCAGTGCCGGGCCGTTTCTGCTTGGCCCTTCAGCCTGCCGTGCCTTTCAGCCTGCCGTTGTCAGTGGACGAATTTAGGCTGGCCACAGCCATCGTTGACAACGAGACTGCGCGCCGGGATATCGGCACGGTCCGGGATGGTCAGATCCGTCTCCAGACGATTTTCTATGATCGTACCATCACCAACGATGACGCCCTGCCCCAGGATGATACGCCCCGGACGTGTGTGGTCGGTCTTCACCGTACCGATAACAACCGAGGCATTGACTCGGCAATGGGGGCCAGTCTCCACGAGACCGTAGATCTCCACACTTGGGCCGATAATGGAATGATCTCCGATCCGGACGGGACCGAAAAGATCTGCATCGGTACCGATGAATACGCAGTCGCCGATCACCGGGTGCCTCTGGTGCAGCCGACGGGAGAGGCCGCCCAGCGTACACGGAAGCAGATGACAACCGGATCCAATGATTCCTGTCTGCCCTGTCGTCAGCCCGCGATGGGGATGATCCAGAAAGGTCGCGTCGCCGATGCGGGTTTCGGGGTGAATGTCGGCCTGGTAGTAGCGCGCCCCCAGTTCGGAGATCGCCCTCGGCAGAAGCGGTACTGGCAGGCTCTCGCACCCCGTGACACCACCATCCATGCTGTCACTGCGCGTCATGGCATGTGCCACGTCATGATAGAACAGGACACGCCACCCCGGATAGGTGCTCATCACCAGTTGCATCTGGTAGTCGAACACGGAATCACAATGAAACTGTCGGAGCAGTTCGCGATAGGCAGCTGTGTCCCGGCTGGCGATGGCAGCGTCGATGTGTGATGCGAAGTCGAGCTCGCGTAAGGCGGAATCCTGGATTCCGCAGGCCGCCAGCAGATACGCATCCCATACGGCGGGATCCTTCATCGAGGCAAAACGATTCCACCAGGAGCGACGTTTCAGCTCTGGCAGATCCCAGAGAATCGCATAGGCCGCAGCCAGGGCCCTGTCCTCCAGGTCCTGCTCGATGCCGACGGCCAGAAAGGACTGAGCCACCATCGCGTAGATCTGGTCGGCGACTTCACCTATGGCACTGGTGAAATCTTCCGCCTGCTCGCGTGGATTGAGCGCGTTGTGTGAACCGGGCGCTACACACTCGAGCAAGTTGCCAAGGACGGTCTCCAGGATGTCGCGATTGACGAATCCTCGTCCGGACCTCTGTGACAGAATGGCCGGGTTGACGCGGTCGATACGCAACGCCTGTACTTCTTCAGTGGAATACTCGGGACGCAGGCGCTCAACGGTCTGCTGCAACAGATCCCGCTTGCGGGATTCGTAGTGGGAATCGAACAGAGTAGTGGTTGACATGAATTCTCTTATGACCCGACCCTGTTGGGTGTCAGGCCATATAGAAGACCTCTTCGAGAGGCGTGACGACCGGCGAGTTGTCCGGATTGCAAACCATCAGCGGCTCCATGAAGCTCCACCACTTCTGCATGATCGCCTGCTTTGGCAGCTGATCCATGAGCGTCGGATCCTCTGTTTCCAGGTAGGCGAACAGTGTCAGACCGTCACGCCAGATGCTGTACTGGCTGATACCTGTTTCGTGCAGAAGATCCGCCAGATCCGGCCAGATCTCGTCGTGACGACGTTCGTACTCGATCTCATTCCCCGGCTTCAACTGCATCTTGAAACCCACGCGTGCCATCCTGCGAACTCCCGTAAGTGGTTGCTGCGAACTGTTTCGTACGATACGTCTTTGCCCCTTTTGCGGCAATCGCTATCTTCCGATTTTGTAGCTACTTGCGATCATTTCAGCAACCTTGGAGACGCGGCTGATGCATCCCTTCGAAGACCTCGATATCCCCGCCGGCCACATCGGAATTCACTGGTTCGGGCAGAGCACCATCGGTCTCAAGCACGCGGATGGCACCATCCTGCAGGTGGATCCATACTATCCCCGGGACCGTCCCGCCGACCGCTTCATTCACTCGCGGGCACCGTTGATGGAAGAAGCGCTGCGCACCGACTGGGTGTTACTGACGCACGACCACGGCGACCACACCTGCATCGAGTCGATCGACCGCATTCGGGGCGCCTACCCGGAGGTCGGTTTTGTCGGTCCACCCGAGAGTTGTGCCCGCTTGCAGGACAGTGGCATCGACGCCGATCGTATCACCGAAGTCACGGCAGGTGATACTGTCCGGATGGGCCCCTTCACGGCGCACACCGTACTTGCCAAACCCCATGACGGAGATGCTGCAGTGGACATTGCGCCGCCCGGGGTGCAGCATCTCGGCTTTGTCGTCGACACCGGCGACATCCGTCTCTATATCTCCGGAGATCCGATCAACAACTTTGCTGACCACGAAGAGTTGCTCGCCCCCATCCGTGCCCTCGAACCCCACGTCGGTTTTCTGACCAACCATCCCGACGAGGGTGAGTTTCCCTTCTTCGATGGCTCCGGCAAAATCGCCGGCGCCCTGAGATTGCAGACGGCAGTTCCCACCCACTATGGTTGCTTCGTCACACGCGACTACGACCCGCATCAATGGGCCCGGCACCTGCCCGTCGGCGTCGCGCCCCTGATCATCCCCTACAACCAGTCCGTTGCCTATCGCCCATAGAAGGCAGCCTCACAGCCAGCGGTCGAGCCACTCGAAGGCTTCCGCCTGCATCTGCAGATCAAACTTGTGTCCCCCTTCGTAGAAGCGGGCCTCGTAACACTCCGCCGCGTTCGCTTTGGCATAGACCTGCTGCAGGATGTTATCGGCCTTTTGCATTTCAGCCGGCGTATAGAGACTGTCCTGCCAGCAATTCTGCACAAGTGTCGGCAGCGGCACCCGCAGGCCGAGGATTTCGGGAAAATCAAGATGCCGCGGCGCCAGTGGCAGATAGGTCATCCACGTGTGGGTGAAACTCTTGTGCAGCAGGAAATCTCGCCAGGTCGACATGAAGCCGACGCAGACTGCGGCCCGAATCCGATCATCCATGCCCGCAAGAAACACTGTGCGAAGCCCCCCACCGGACAAGCCACCGCAGGCAACACGGTTG
>CALFPI010000246.1 GCA_937919035.1 uncultured Gemmatimonadaceae bacterium | reverse complement strand
ATACAGGACTTGCGTCTGGACCAACGCGCTGGCCTTGACCGGATCGAGCGGCTCGGGGCGCGCATCGAGGCAGTGAACGACAACCTGTCGAGTCGTATGGACTCTATGCATGAGAGCCTGACGACCCGCATGGATTCCATGAGCAAAGACCTTACTGCTCGCATCGATGCCGGCAACGCCCGCACGGATTCTCGCTTCGCGGTGCTGCTCACAGCGATGATCGGGCTCATCGGAATCAGCATTGGCGCGAACTTTACCTTCCTGCAGATGTACCTGCCCTCTCAGTAATCCCTTGCGTGGTTGCAGCGACGGTCCGCCCCCGCCATCAGTCCGTGTGAAGTCGAGCAGATCCACGGCAGATGATGCCACGACAGGCAACCTCGACCATCGACTATATTCCTTGCGAACCCCGGCCGAAGTCCCGCTGAGCCACACCAGGAACTGACATGAGCAACCCGTCGCCCGACGCGGCCGTCATGCTGTGCCTGCGTCATTCGGTAGCCGGCCCCTTCGAACCGAGAGTCGTCACATTGGATCATTCGCAACTGAAGAAGCTCTCACTGGCCGTTCTGCTGGCTGCCGCCATGGGTGGATGTGCCATGGTGCCCCAGTCTCAACCCGTGGCCACGCCAGCACAGGGGGCGGCTGTCGCTGCAAGGGCCCGGTTGATGCTCAGTGAAGGCGGACAGCTAGTACTGCGTGCCATTGACGCCCACGGATCGCTTGATACCTGGTACAACACACCGACAAGCGCATTCGCCTGGGAATACTCGAACCCCGGCATGGGCCTGCGGTTCAAGTCCTACCAGGTCGCTGACAATCACACGCGTCACATCTACCACAGGCTGGTGTCGTTGGGATCCCCGGACAGCCCGAACCCCGCAACGGGCCGGTTCGCCTGGGATGGCACGAGCGCCTGGATCCATCCAGCTGCAATCGAGGCCATCAACCCCCGGTTCTGGGCGACGACGCCGTACTACTTCCAACTGATTCCCTTCGTGCTGGCCGACCCGGGGTTGCGCTACGAAAAGTTGCCGCCTGAGGATCTGGACGGTACGTCCTGCGACATGGTCCGCGTGGGTTTCGAAGGTGGGATCGGTGACTCTCCCGGCGATTCATACACGCTGTACGTCGACAAGGAATCGGGACTCGTGCGGGCCATACGCTACACAGTCACGTTTTTCTCCCAACAGCCACCGTCAGACATCCCACCGACGCGCGAGACGCTGTTCTACTACGATGACTACATCACCGTTGATGGCCTGACGACGCCCACACGCTTCCGGGGCTTCCTGTTTCAGGACGGGCACAAGGGCGAGTTCAAGAACGAGGCATGGGCCTCGGAGATTTCCTTCCACGAAATTTTTTCTGACACGCAGACACTGGCCCCGGCGGGAGCACGCCTTCAGTCCCCGCCAGCGGCACGCCCAACAACGAAAGAGTAACATGACCGACCGCCGCAAAGTGTTGATCACCGGAGGCGCCGGGCTCGTCGGCTCCATCCTGATCCAACGGCTCTCCGACTGCTACGACTTCACTTCCTTTGACCTGAAAGAGGCCGAGGGAGCTCGCTCCATCGTCGGCGATCTGAGCGATAGGGAGGCACTGGAGTCAGCCTGCGCGGATCAGGACGCGATCATTCATCTGGCCGCCGATGGCAGAGCAGAGGCGGAATGGCCGTCGGTCCTGCAGAACAACCTCATTGCCACGTACAACGTCTTCGAAAGTGCCCGGCTGCGGGGCGTCAAGCGTGTCCTCTTTGCCAGTTCGCAGCACGCTACGGGTGGGTTCTATCTGCAGGAGCCGTGGAAGCACATCGTCCAGGGCGATTTCGACAAACTGCGCCTGGGCGAATACGAATTGCTTGACGAGTCCTGTCCGATCCGCCCGGACGGGTTCTATGGCGTGTCCAAGGCCTACGGTGAGGGCCTCGGCAGCTTCTACCACGACTACCACAATCTGAGTTCGATCCATGTGAGAATCGGCTGGATCATGCGCGAGAATGATCCGACGTTTTCACCCTTCGCGCTGTCGCTCTGGCTCAGCCATCGGGATGCGGCGCAATTCTTCCGACGGTGTCTGGAGACATCCGTGACCTACGGTGTCTACTTTGCCACATCGGACAACATGTGGAAGATCTGGGATATCAGCCGGGCGCAAGCCGAACTCGGCTATGAGCCCGAGGACGCCGCCGGCGGGGCCTTCGTACGGCGGTGATGACGAAGGACGACACGAATCGATGCATGGCCCGGTAGCGACGAAGCAGGCGCCGGGCCTCAGTCGCGGTGGTCCATGCTCCCCGCAACCGATCGGTGCCTTCGACACGGTGATCTGGGACTTCAACGGCACGCTGTTGGATGATGTCGCTCTGGCCGTGAGTGCCATGAACGTCTTGCTGCAGAGGCGGAACCTGCCAACCGTCGATATCGATCGTCACCGCCAGCTTTT
>CALFPI010000245.1 GCA_937919035.1 uncultured Gemmatimonadaceae bacterium | reverse complement strand
TACATGCCGCCATCCCCGGTGCCTGGTTCATGGGCGTGAACATGTTCGATGCCGCACTGGGCGGTTTCGTATCCGTGTCCCCGCAGAACGTGGGCGATGTGCCGCTGCGGATGAGACAGAGCGAACCCCCGGTGTGCCAGACCGAGCATGCCGGCACAGTGGGGATACTGGCCCGTGAGGAAGGCAGCGCGGCTGGGTGAGCAGGAAGGTGCGGCGGAGAAGGCCCGACGGAACAGGGCTCCGGACCGGGCCATACGCAGCAGATGCGGCGTTGGTACCGCATGCCCGTAGGGCTCGATGAAGCGCCCCGTGTTGTGGGCGTGCAGCAGAATGATGTTGGGTTTTGCCATGCGGCAAAGGTATTGTCAGCCTCGGGGTGCCGCGAACCGTGGCGCAGCCCCGGGTTCCGTGTGTGGGTCTCGACCTTCACGACCTTCCGGGATGGCCGTACATTTGCCGCTACACAAGACCTAAGAATGCGATCCCACCGTCCCGTCGAAAGAGTGTAAATGGTTTTTGCCCCCGGCCAACGCTGGCACAGTCTGACTGAACCCGAACTGGGCCTCGGACTGGTAGAACTCGTCGAAAATCGTCAGGTCGTCATCACCTATCCGGCGCGTGGCGTCACCCGGCGTTACACCGTGCAGAACGCGCCGCTGGCTCGGGCACAGCTGATCGAAGGCCAGCGCGCTCGAGGAGCTACGGTGGACTTTCTCATCGAAGAGGTCGTCGCCGATGGTGACCTGTTCCGCTACCGTGGTGAAGGCCACGAACTGAGCGAGGTTGACCTCGACGCCAGCATCGACGTGGCGACGCCGGAAAACCGCCTGCGCACAGGCCAGGTTGATGCCCCCGATCTGTTCGACCTGCGGCACACGGCACTGGACATCCGGCATCGCCTGCTGGCCTCGCCGGCCCGCGGGTTTCTTGGCGGCCGCATCCGACTCTTCGACCATCAGCTCTCCATCGCCCGCGACGTCTGCGAACGACACCAGGTGCGGGTGCTGCTGGCTGATGAAGTGGGTCTGGGCAAGACCATCGAGGCGCTGCTCATCCTGCACCGGATGCTACTGACGGGCCGCATAGAAAACGCGCTCATTCTCGTACCGGCCGCCCTGGTGCACCAGTGGTTGGCGGAAGCCTACCTGCGTTTCAATCTGATCATGCGTGTCATCGGCCCCGACACACACGGAGGCGGCACCATAGATCCGAAGAGCGAGGATCTGCCCGAGCAGCTGCTCGACGCACAGTTGTTTATCTGTCCCCTCGGTGTCGACGTGGGCGACAGTTTCGTCGACACACCGTGGGATATCGTCATTGTGGATGAGGCCCATCACCTGCAGCCTGACAGCGCCGAATTCGGTCTTGTCGAACGCCTGGCGATCCATGTCGAGCACGTGATCCTGCTCAGTGCCACCCCCGATCGGGATGGGGCGGCGGCCCACTTTCAACGGCTGAAGTTGCTGGATCCGGCACGATTCCACGATGCCGACGCCTATGAAGGTGCGGCACAGGGGTATGGCGAACTGGCCGACACAGCGGAGAAGCTGCAGCGTGGTGATGCGCTGGACGAAGCCGACCAGGAGGCGGTGCGTGTGCGTCTGAGCGGAGCCGATGTCGAGGAACTGCTCGCAGCGGCCGACACGGAGCGTACTGCCAGACAGGTGCTGCTGCGACGCCTGCTCGACCTGCATGGCATCGGCCGGGTCATGTTTCGCAATGTGCGGGCGCGGATCCCCGGATTTCCCCGCCGGGTGCCGGAGCCCGTCGAATTGCCTGCGGGTCCGCTGGAGCGCCTGCGACTGGAGTTTCTCAACGACATCGGCCAGCAGGACTCCTTCCACCTGACGGGGATCGACTTGGATCCGCGCCTGCTCTGGCTCGCCGATTTCCTCGATCAGCACGCAGAGGAGAAAGTCCTCGTGCTGGGAGCGACGCGGCTGAAGGCGGAGGCTTTTGCCAACGCTCTGGCCGCCGCCGGCCGTGAGGTGGCGCGCTTCCACGAGGACATGAGCGCTATCGAGCGTGATCAGCAGGCGGCCTGGTTCCTTGATCCCGAAGGGCCGCAGGTTGTGATCAGCTCTGCCATCGGCGCCGAGGGCCGGAATTTCCAGGTCGCCCGCCATCTGGTGCTGCTCGATCTGCCGTTGAGTGCGGATCGGCTGGAGCAGTCCATCGGCCGGGTCGACCGCATTGGCCAGGGCGCGCAGGTGCACATTCATGCCGTGGTTGTTGCCGGGTCGCCACAGGCACGGCTGCGCCGCTGGCTCGATGAGGCGCTGCACGTCTTTGACCGGCCCTGGCACGGATCACCGGTGCTGGAGCGTGAGTTCAGTCAGGATCTGCTGGCGGCGTTGCTGGCCCCGGATGACGGTCTGCTGACAGCGCTCATTGAGCGTGGGCGCGCTCGCAACGAGCAGATCGTTGCTGAGTTGGAGAGTGGTCGCGATCGGCTGCTGGAACTGACCTCATTCGATACCGACGCGGCCCTCGAGTTGCAGGGGGCGATTGCGCGGGCTGAGAAGGATCCCGATCTCGAGATGTTCATGGTTGACGCCTTCGAGCGGGGTGGCCTGGATGTCGAACGCATCGGCACCCGCAGTTACGCGGTGCGCGCCGGCATGGACTACCACCGGCCGTTCCCCGGATTCCATGGTGAGGAGATGGGTGTCACCTTCGACCGCGCCATCGGTCTGACGCATCCGGAGCGCAGCCTGCTGACGTGGGATCACCCCATGGTCCGCGACACCGTGGATGGCCTGCTCGACCACGAGACCGGGAATGCCAGTCTCGCCGTGCTGTCCGGTGCATCCTCTCCGGGCCTGCTGCTGGAGGCGCTCTTTGTGGCAGAGCCGACCCTCGCTTTGCAACTACGCGCCGATCGGTTCCTGCCACCGGCGCCGATCCGCGTCGTGCTGAATGCGGAAGGTGAAGAAGCCTCGCTGGAGGCAGACATCGTGCAGCAGTTGCAGGCGGCAGATCCTGCCGTGCTCGATATGCCGCAGGTGCAGCAACTGCTGCCGGCCCTGCTGCTGCGGGCCCGGGAGATTGCCGAGGCCA
>CALFPI010000244.1:2500-15998 GCA_937919035.1 uncultured Gemmatimonadaceae bacterium | reverse complement strand
ACCCTGGACGAATACCGGAAATACATTGAGAAGGACGGCGCGCTGGAGCGCCGCTTTCAGTCGATCATGGTGGAGCCGCCTTCCGTCCCCGATACAATCGAGATTCTCAAGGGGCTGCGCGCCAACTACGAGAGCCATCATCACGTAACGTACTCTGATCAGGTTGTCGCCTACGCAGTGAAGCAGTCGGATCGATATATCGCCGACCGGTATCTGCCAGACAAGGCGATCGACATCATCGACGAGACCGGGTCGCGGGTACATCTTGCACGACTGAGCCCTCCCGAAGAGATCGGTGCTCTCGAGGCACAGATCCAGGAGATCGATCGCAAGAAGATCGAATGTTCCGAGAAACAGGAATTTGAAGAAGCGGCCCGCCTGCGAGACGAAGCGCACAGCCTGCGCGAGAGTCTGCAGCAGAGGCGCCGAGCCTGGGAGGAGGAAGTGCGCAACGAGGTCGTCGAGGTCACAGAAGACGACATCGCAGCCGTCATTTCGTCCATTACCGGTGTACCCATGCAGCGCCTGGCCGCCAGCGAGACAGAGCGATTGCTTTCCATGGAAGGGGAACTCCGCAAGCAGGTGGTGGGTCAGGAAATGGCGACGGCCACGGTTTCCAGAGCGATCCGCCGCAGTCGCGCCGGCTTGCAGGATCCAAAGCGACCGATTGGCTCGTTCCTTTTCCTCGGTCCGACGGGCGTTGGCAAGACGTACATGGCTGCCAAACTGGCTGAGTTCCTTTTTGGTGACGAAGAGGCTCTCATCACGGTAGACATGTCAGAATACATGGAGAAGTTTACCGTTTCCCGACTCGTCGGTGCGCCTCCAGGTTATGTCGGCTTCGACGAAGGTGGGCAACTGACCGAGCGTGTCCGGCGGCGTCCTTACTCGGTGATCCTGCTCGATGAGATGGAGAAGGCGCACCCGGATGTTTTCAACATCCTGCTGCAGATTCTCGACGAGGGTAGGCTGACCGACAGCACGGGCCGAAAGGTTGATTTTCGCAATACGGTAGTGATCATGACATCAAACGTCGGTACCCGAGAAGTCGGTTCTGGCGGAGTCCTGGGATTCGGCAAGACGGATGACGAGTCGATGCAGGAGTTGATGGAAGAGAAGGTCAAAGATGCGATGAAGAAGGCCTTCAATCCGGAGTTCCTGAACCGCATTGATGACACGGTGATCTTTCATTCGCTGACCCGCGAGAATATTGCCGAGATCATTGATATCTTCCTCGAAGAGTTCAAGACGCGTCTGGTCGACCGTGATATCCAGGTGCGGATTACCCCCGGGGCAAAGAGCCTGATCGCAGAAAAGGGATTTGACCAGCAATATGGTGCCCGTTATCTCAGGCGCACGGCCCAGAAGCTGCTCGAAGACCCACTTGCAGAGGAGATCCTGCAGGGCCGTTTTGGCGAAGGCAGCCGTATCCGGGTTACGAAAAAGGGCGAAGCCCTCGTCTTTGATGACGAGAGAGACGCCGCTGAGACGGCTGAAGAAAAGAAACCCGAGGCTGCCTCCTGAGGCTGCCTCAGCCCTGCTACAGCGCCGCACCAGGTTCCGGCGCTTCACGAAACAAGCCGCTCTATCACGGACTCAGAGATAGAGCGGCTTTTTCGGCTTTCTGCCTGCTGCACGGTGAGCGGCCCAATGGTCGACACAATGGAGGCCCAACGAACATGCGTGATGTACGTATTCGCTCTGTGATTCGCCTCGGCGCACTGTTTTTCTGCGTACTTCTGGCGGTGCCTGCTCTTGCCCAGACGACGGTGCAGGAAATCGAAATCAGAGGCGATTTCAATCGAGTTGCAGAGTCGCTGATTCGATCAACCCTTGGTCTTGATGGGGGCGTCGAGCTGTCGCAGGAGAATGTGCAGGAGGCGGTGCGCGCGCTGCAGGGCCTGCATGTGTTTTCCGATATCCAGATCTTTGCCGACGAGAGCGAGTCCGGCGATGGTGTGAAGGTGATCGTTGTTGTTCGTGAACACCCCACGCTGGAGGGGGTCCGGTTCAAGGGCAACAAGGAGATCAAAGAGAAGGAAATGAAGGAGGCTGTGGGCCTCGTCTCTGGCCAGGTGGTGGCGCCCAAGGATGTAGCACGCGGCCGTCAGCGCATTCTGGAACTCTATGGAGACAAGGGCTACTTGAGGGCCGAGGTCGAAGGTCAGTTGTTCGACGATGAGTCCGGAACCGTCTTTCTGCAGTATGACATCGATGAAGGTGACAAGATCAAGATTGCCGCTATCAATGTGCTTGGCACTGATGCCATCAGCAGCGGCAAGATCCACAAACAGATGGAGACCAAGCCGAAGCGCTGGTGGCGCAAGGGTGAGTTCAAGGCCGACACCTATCAGGAAGACAAGGAGCGTATCCTTGCCTTCTATCGCTCCGAGGGCTACCAACAAGCGACAATTCTGCGTGATTCGATCTACTACGACGACAGTCGTCGACGGCTGTTCATCGACGTCGAGATTGAGGAAGGCCAGCAGTTTTTTGTTGGAGATATCAGTTGGGAAGGGAACGAGCTCTTCACTGTGACAGATCTGGAGAGTCAACTGAAGGTCAGCCACGGGGACGTTTTTCAAGCCTCTTCCCCTGAACTGGCCTACCTTGCCAAATCCGCCTATTACGAGCGCGGCTACCTCGATACCGAAATCATCCCCCATGAGACCATTCGGGGTGATAGTATCGACGTCGCTTTCCAGATTTTCGAGGGCGAGCCCTGGCGCATTCGACGAGTTGATTTCACCGGAAATGTGAAGACTCAGGAAAAAGTTCTGCGGCGAGAAGTCGCTCTGCGGCCCGGTGATGTGTTCAAATCGAGCCAACTTCAGGAGAGCCAGCGTCGACTGTATATGCTGGGATACTTCAAGGACGTACAGTTCCAACAACATGCAACCCCCTCCATAGACGATGAAAAATTCATCGACCTCTCCTTCAACGTGGAGGAGCAGCGGACCGGCGCCGCGTCCATGGGTGCCGGCTACAGCGATCGTGACAAGCTGGTTGGAACGCTTGGTCTGCAGATCCCCAACTTTCGGGGCAAGGGTCAGAATCTCGATTTCAACTGGGAATTTGGCACACGGCGGGAGCAGTTCCTGATCGGTTTCACCGAACCATGGTTGTTTGATACGCCCACGAGCTTCTCTTTCCGCGTCTACACCTTGAATCAGCAGTATCTCAACAGTTTCGATTTCCACCGGAACTCGGTCAGTGTCCGTGTCGGACGTCGGCTGAAACGACCTGCATTCTCCTCCCTATCTCTGGGCTACGAACTTCGCGACGAGCGCTATAGTGATTTCGTCTCCGGCTATGACGAGAGCAGTTCCAGTTTCACCCCTCGAACCACGTCCAGTGTCGAGTTGGTGTTCCGGCGAGATACGCGAGACCTGCCCGACTTTCCCACCACTGGCTCCGTCATCAGCTATACACCGGAGGTGGCATCTTCCTTCATTGCTGGCGATGTAGATTTCCACCGACACGAACTGAATGTGAACGTGTATCGCCCGAGTTTGTGGAAATTCGTGCTTTCGGTGGAGTCCAAATTCGCCATCATCGACGGTTTCTCGGACTGGGATGATGCCAACATTTCCTTCTGGGACCGGTTCACACCAGGTGGAGTTGACTGGTGGGACGGCCAGGTCCGAGGTTATCCCGATGCCTCCCTCGGACCACGGGATGATCGGGGTCAGAGTATCGGTGGCCGCTCGATGATGACAATCAACGTCGAGTATCGCTTCCCGATCACGGAGCGGCAGGTTGTTGGTCTGCTCTTCGCTGACGCGGGCAATGCCTGGAAAGACGTCGATGGTTTTGATCCGACGGACCTGAAACGCTCCATCGGCATTGGCTTTCGTGTTCTAACACCCATGCTTGGGATGATCGGCTTTGACTTCGGCTATGGTTTCGATCGACGCAGCATCGACGGCCGCAGGCCCGGCTTGACCACCCACTTCCAGTTCGGGCCGCGCTTCTTCTAAGCCGCGCCTTCAACCCTCAGCGACAGAGTCCTCGATGAAGCGTATCCCCCTTTTCGCCGCCGCCGCAGTCCTGGGCTTGGCCGCTCTCATTCAGCCCGTCCACGCGCAGGCCAAGATTGGCTACATCGATTCCGAAGTGCTGCGTGAGCGCATGCCCGAGTTCAAGCAGATCCAGCGTGAGATCGAGCGCCTGCAGCAGGATTACGAGCAGCAGGCCATGGACAGGCAGAGCAAGCTGGTCAAGTTACAGGAAGATTTCCGCAAGCAGGAACTGCTGATGAGCGAGGCCAAGAAGGCCGAAATGCAGGCTGCATTCGACAAACAGGTACAGGAGCTGCAACAGTTTACCCAGGAAAAAATGGGTCCAAGTGGAGAGTTGTTCCGCAAGAACGTGGAACTCTCGCAGCCGATCTTTGAGCAGATCAACGCTGCTTTGGAGACTCTCGCCGGAAAGGACGGCTACGATTTCATCTTTGACGTGGCTGGCAACGGGGCGATTGTTTACGCTGATCCCGACCGCTTCAATCTGACGGAAAAGCTTCTTACCGCTCTGGAGGAAGCGCGGGAGGAGCAAGCCAAGCAGTGAGCTGCGACGGGGTGGTGCTGGATGCGGCCGCCATCCAGCGCACGATCCCGCATCGGGCCCCCTTTCTTCTCGTCGATCGCATTATCGAGTTGGTGCCACAAGAACGGGCGGTTGGGGTACATGATGTCACGGTTCGGGACCCCTGGTTGGCCGGACACTTCCCAGCGCGCCCCTTAATGCCGGGGGTCCTCATTGTTGAGGCACTGGCACAGACGGCAGCCATCCTGATGATGTACGACCAGGATGTCGCTGGGCGTCTTCCCTTTTTTGCTGGAATTGACCGGGCACGCTTTCGCAGGCCTGTTGTGGTTGGTGATGAGCTGCGGCTCGAAGTCACGATCCTGCACCGACGATCTGATTCGTGCAAGCTCCAGGGAATCGCCCGAGTTGGGCCAGATGTCGCGGCGCAGGCAGAAATCCTGGCGGTTCTGACGCCAGCAGACTAACGGATCATTGCAGTCAAGAAAAGCGGGGCCCCGGTGATTTAGCCGGAGCCCCGCTTTGTCGTTCTGCTGCATGCTGCCTACTTCAGCAGCATCATCTTTCCGGTGTCTGAGAAACTCGACGTCGTCAGGCGGAAGAAGTAGAGACCGTTACCGACAACCTGGCCGGACGCATCTCGACCATCCCAGGTAACTGAGTAGAACCCCGCAGGCAGCGCCGACTCGGCGTGGACAAGTGTGCGAATGGATCTGCCAAGCACATCATATATCACGAGCCGAGCCGAGGATTCTGCTGCCAGGGAAAAGTCGATCTGTGTAGACGGGTTGAACGGGTTGGGGTAGGCAGCGCCAAGGGCGAAGGCCGAGGGCCGCAACCGTGTCGATTCGACGGCTGCTACGCGTCTGACATCATTGATATCCCCGGCGAGAAATGCCTGCTGCAGATCAAAGCGCGTGTCTGTCGCCAAGTGTCGATCCCGCAAGCGGAAGGTCAGTTCTGCCAGGAGCCCGGATCCTGAGACGGGCTCTCCTGTCACGAGTCCGCTGCCAATGAGCAATCGCCCCGGGTGGGCATCCAAGACCCCGAACAGCCCTGCGTCGCCGCCCTGGCTCTCCAGCAACGACCCAGGACCCTCCTTTGCCTCGGTGAAGGTCAGCGCAGTGGGGTCATAGCTGACGACGAGACCGAATGCTGCGACCCTTGCTACGTCATCGGCAAAAATGCGAAGGCGAACGATGTCGCGGGGCAAATCATCCGTCGCCCCTTGCGTCATGGGGCCACCACTGGCGACGAGTCGCAGTCTGGCAGTCTCGTCAAGTCGATGAGCAAAAGCCCAGGTGCCTGCCGACTTTCCCGCACTCGTGCCAAAAGCATCGACAAAGGCGAAGAAATCATCAAAATCAATGAAGCTGCCTGACCCGGAGCCGTTCATATCGAAGGCAGGAAAGTCGTCGGCGGCTTGACCAAAAGCGTCGACGAACGCAAAGAAATCATCAAAATCGACGGCGCCCGAGTCGTTGAAGTCACCTGCCAGAAGCGGGGCGGATGACACCTGGAACTCCTGAGCCGCGGTGAAAGGCCCGGTCAACGTTCCTTCCACAGCACGCACTCGCCAGAAGTATGTTTCCCCGTCCGTCAAAGATCGGGTGATCGTCCATGATGTCTCACCCGAGCCTTCAGTCAACCCCGATTCGGAATCGGTCACGTCAGAAAAATCAGCCTGTGTCGACACCTGGATCGTGTACGACAGGGATGCGCCACTGGTGAATGGCTCAGCATTGGAGAAAGAGAAGGTGGGCAACAGTGCGTCGCCACCCACGCTCAGATCGGCAGGTACTGTTGGCGCCGCAGAAAGTGTGGGCGTCAGAGCCAGCGTAGCCGTAACGGCAGATTCATTGGGTGGCGCTGAACGGTCGATGGCCGTGATCTGGTATTCATATTCCGTGTCGTTGGTTCTACCATCATCGGCGTACGACGTATCTGTGACGCGGGAGGCGACGGCCGAGAATGTCGACTCGCCGGCTGTTCGCCGGTAGACGTTGTATCCGGACAGATCCAGTTCGCTGTTGGCCGTCCAGCTCAACAGGATCTGCGCATTTCCTGCAGTCCCGGAAAAGCCCAGCGGGCTTGCGGGAGCCATAACATCAGCTGAAGAAGAAGTTGTGAACGAGCCTTCCGTTGATTCACTGGGACCATTGTTGGCGCGATCACTGGAGCCGACGGTGTAGAAGTACGTCTGACCGGACGACAGGTTTGTGATTGTGACTTCATGCGCCGTCACATCCTCCGAATCACCAACAGTCAGGTCGTGAATGCCGGATACTGTGCCGAAGTCGATGAAGCTGTCGGCCAGTTCATCGGTTGCCCACGTGACAATGACTGAGGTCTCTGACTCGGCCACCTCAATATCGCTGATGATCGGGAGCGTCACGTCGGGTTCCGCATCCGTTACAAAGGACGAGATCTCACTGAGGGTTGGACCATTGTTGCTCAGATCCTCGGAAGCGACCTGGAAATAGTAGGTTGTCGAGGCGTCGAGATTGGTCAGTGTCACCTCGTGGCTCTTGTCGGTCTCGGGCAGCGTCCGGATAAACCCAAGGCTGTCCGACTGCGTACCGAAAGTGACCTCTCCCGTGGCGTCTTCGTCGGTCGACCATTGAATGGTGGCGCTTTCATCATTTTTGTAGACGATCGCCGGACTGCCCGTGATGCTCGGCGCTGTCAGGTCAACATCGGGGTCTGTCGTGAACACGGCCTCTGAGGACTGCGTGGCGCCATTGCCGGAGGCGTCGGTCGAGGCTGCGACATACGTGTAGGTCTGTCCCGCCGCCAGATTCGACAACACAACCTTGTGACTTGTCGTGGTCACCGCCGACGTCTCCGCATCCTCGTCCGTGTCGCTGAGACCGAAGCCGATTTCGCTGTCTGCGGGTTCATCGGTGGTCCACTCTATGATGGCAGTTTCGTGCGATTTGCTCGAGATGGTCGGCCCCGAGAGTATGACGGGGAACTGCGTGTCCGGATCATTGCTGGTCGTAAACGATCCCGTGCCCCCAGGGGGCTGACGTAGACCCGCCCGCTTGCCACTGCTGGCGGCGCCCGGTTCATATGACGTCGTCTTTCCTCCTGTGCTCTCGACTTCGAGTCGATAGCGGTAGTTGGAGCCGGCGTCGAGCCCCGAGACAATGATGGAGTGTCGATTGGCAAACCGACGCTCGCCATCCGGCGTGAGATCGGGGAACTCAAACTCATCTTCGGTGTCGTATGTGCCGCCATCCGTGCCGACGTAGATGGTTGCGGCAGTCGGCACATCTGTAGCAAAACGAACCACAGCAAGTACGTCCCGAATATCGACGAGGGGTCCTTGAATCACCTCGGGCGGCAACGTATCAGCCGCCGAGGCCGTGCGGAACATCAAATCCCGACTCCACTGGAAGTTGCCTGTCGGGTCGGTCGTGAATGTATCACCCTCTGCATTGGTCAGAGTGATCTTGTAGCGCACGAGAGTCCCGGGGTCGAGGTTGGACAGGGTGATGTTGTGCAGATTCAGTGCTGCAACCGACTCCTGTTGCCACGAATAGAGCGAGGCCGCATCTACAGGATCACCCTGAGAGACCTTGCCGGAGCCAACGGGAACCAGACCATAATCAACGACAGCATCTACGGGTTGATTGACTTCAAAAAGAATATTGGCCCGGTCGGAACCGACGATCTTGAGTGGCGGCCGAAGCATTTTCAGTCGCCGCGATTGCAGGTGCGTGCGGAATCGTTTGCGCAGTGTTCTTGAAGCCGCATCGGCTGGCAGACCCGCGGCGATGAGACTCTCGGCACCAATCAGTGTCGTGGTGACCTCGATCTCGTATTCAGTCCCCCCGGCGAGATCCTCCAGAGCAATGCGCGTACGGGATTCACCGTCTTCGTTGATCGTCTCCTGCGCCACGATTTCCTCGCCGGGGAACTGTCGCAGGATGTAGGTCGTGGTCGACGGGCGGTTCGTGCCGAAGTTGACGGCGGCGCCCGTGCGCGTTACCTGAATGTCGAACTGACTGACGAACAGGGCCCGCAAGTCAGGCGCCAGGCGTGTACTGAAATGACCCCGGTGAAGCGGACTGCGGCGACCATCGAAGCTGCGTGACAAGAGCAGGAACTCATACTCGGTCTGCGTCAGAAGGTCAGGAACAGGAACCAGATGGCTGCGACTCTGCAGCAGGTTGTCCAGGGCCCGAACTCGACGTACCAGCACCAAGACCTGCTCCGCCGAGGCGTCGGTAAGATCCAGCAGCGCGCGCAGCGCATCTGCGACAGCAGCATCCGGCATGGGTGGGAAATTCACCCCACCCTGGCGCAACGCGCTCAAGGCCTCCTTGTCCTGGCTCGAGAAGCGGTCGGCCTGTGGGTTGGTGAGTTCCACATATGCTGCATCCGATCCCCTGGGCCGGATCTGTACGATGTCATCGAGGCCGATGAGTCTTGTATTCCAACTGAGAACTGCGCCATTGTACTTCCGCTCAATGGCGATGTTGAAGATCGTGTTGGCGAACACAGGAATCAACAAGACCTGCAGGCGCTCGCCACCGAGATCGTAAACGTCGCTATCATCCAAGTTGGACGATGTATTGACCTCGGTCCGACCGAGGGTGATTGTGCTGCCTTCATCCGGCAACTCGGCGATCAGTTCGAAGACGAAGGTGCCGAACAAGCCACCGGTGGTAGTCGCCGTCACCCCCGAACCAAGAAGCGTCGTCCCGCCCTCGATTGTCGCGACCCCGGCCTCATCAATCAATGGCTGGCCTGGAAAGCCGACAGCACCTGGTGTGATCGTCCCGGCAGTGAAGCTGTTGAAGGCGACCACTTCCGGGTCATAGCGGAAACGCACAGAACCTCCCTTCATCTCTGTCATGTTGCGGAAAAACACAGGGATGGAGAGTCGGTGGCCCACCAATGGATTCTCGATTCGCTCGGGCAAACCAAGTTCGACAGCAAAGCCCGAATTGACACCGGCCACTGCGGGAACCGAAAGGCACAAGCCGAGTAAAAGGAAGATCGCTCGGATGAGCTTGGGCATGATCGACGTCCTATTTTCTGGTTCGGTGGGTGGCTCGGGATCAATTTCGGAGACAGGCGCCCCAATATAGGTCGGTCCGAGATTCTCGTTCAATATAACACGGCTGGAGAGCGAAACTGTGAGGCCCGACACCAAGAGTGAAAGCGCTCCTTGTCGGGCCTCACAGAGGTATCTATCTTCCTCTGGACCATGTCAGATCTGCGTCACATCACTGAGGCTCAGCAGTTCGACCGCGACGTAATGGCCGATATCTTCCGTGTTACCAGGGAGATGGAGCAGGTCGTACAGCACTACGGCTCCAACATACTCAGTCGCCGGGTTATGGCGACCCTCTTCTACGAGCCGAGCACTCGCACTCGCCTTAGCTTCGAGTCCGCCATGTATCGTCTTGGTGGTGATGTCATCACGACAGAATCGGCTCAAGAGTTCTCTTCCGCCTCCAAGGGGGAGACGCTGGAAGATACGATCCGGATCGTCGGCGGATATGCTGACATCATCGTGCTGCGACACTTCGAGAGTGGCGCGAGTCGTCGTGCCGCGGCAGTTTCGCAGGTACCCGTCATCAGCGCCGGTGACGGTCCCGGACAGCATCCCACTCAGGCTTTGCTCGACGTCTATACGATCGAAAAAGAGATCGGCCGCTTGGACGGCATATCCATCGCCCTCGTCGGGGACCTTGCCAACGGCCGTACCGCCCGTTCGCTCTGCTATCTGCTGACGAAATTCCGCGATACCCGGATCTACTTCGTTGCCCCCCAGGTCGTGCGGATGGGTGACGACATCAAGGAGTATCTCACGCGCAACGGCGTGCACTGGGAAGAATCGACGGATCTCGCTGAGACAGCGGCGAAGGTTGACGTCATCTACCAGACACGTATTCAGCGCGAACGTTTTGGAGATCGAGTCCAGGACTACCAACAGGCCCGTGGGAAGTACATTATCGACAAACGCATTCTTGATTGCATGCAAGATGATGCCATCATCATGCATCCACTGCCTCGGGTCGACGAAATCAATGCCGAGGAAGTTGATGCTGACCCCCGGGCCGCCTATTTCAGGCAAGCGCACAACGGACTCTACGTACGAATGGCCCTGCTGAGGATGATCCTGGCCCGTCCCTGACTCCGCCTTCTTGTCGTGCTGGCAAAAGCAGGGTATCATTGCATAGGCTTACAGTCACCCACAACCATAGAGAAACTCAATGGCCACTAAGGCAAGTGTTCGTCAACAGGAACTGCGTCGTCGTCGCAAGCGGCGTCTGGAGCGCATCAAACAACAGATTCGCGATGCAAAGGCCGCTGGCAAATCAAAGTAGTCTGTCTCAGAGAGAGCGGACCTCGGTCGGCTCTCTTTTTCGTGTGTGGATGAGATGAAATCATTCCGCGTCGCCGTCGCCGGGGCGGGGGGTATCGGTCGTCATCACGCCAAGTGGCACGCCCACGCCGGTTCCGACGTAGTTGCCATTCTTGGGCAACATCCAGAGAGACTCCCGGAAACCTCCCGTACACTGGCGGAGCTGTTTGGTTTCCATGGGCAGATGTACAGCGATTTTGGCGATCTACTGGGCCATGAACGGCCGGATATCGTTGATATCTGCGCCCCGAACGGGGCCCATTATGGTCTTGCCTGCCAGGCGCTCGACGCCGGTTGTCACGTACTATGTGAAAAACCTCTTGTGTGGGGCGCCTCCACAGGCGAGTCACTGACTCAGGCCGAGGATCTTCGTCAACGGGCGCAGGATGCCGGTGTCCATCTGGGTATGTGTAGTCAGTATGCTGCCTCTCTGCCGCAATACCGTCGTCTATTCCGGTCCCTTGACCTGCCAGCCAGTACGTCGTTCAAGGCCGAGATGGAGACCCTCTCCAACAGCCAGCCCCGTGATGCCAGGACCATCTGGATCGATATGGGGCCTCATCCACTGAGCCTTCTGCTGGCGGTCTGGCCATCGGCGACGTTACTCAAAGAATCCTTGCAGGTTCGCTTCGCGGGCAGAACGGCCGAGGCGAGTTTCACGGTCCAGGCCGATGGTCACAACTGTGACTGCCAGATCACGGTTCGTGACCGAGATAGCGGGCCACTCACACGCCGGTTCGCATTTAATGGGTGTTCTGTCGATCTCACCGGGCGTGGTGGTGATGACGGCGTATATCGATCCGTCATGGCCGCCGGCGATAGCGAAGATATAGGCGACGATTTCATGCAGTTGTTGATCGAGCAATTCACCCGGGCCGTGTCAGGTGCCGATCCCCTGCCCCTCGTGCCGGCGGAAACTGCCTTGCGCAATCTTGTGTTTCAGGCATCGGTTCTCGCGGCCGTCTGATCTCTTCCGCCCAATCGGGTGTCTCTGATACAGTATTCGGGGTGGATCGCCGCAGCAAAACGACCGATAAACAAGCAGCGAGAGTCCCCCCAGAGCCTCACAGGGCCGTTCTCACGGTGGGGGACGGTTGAATCCATGCCCTTCTTCACCGTATCCTCATCATTTCAGATGGTATTTCACAACAGGAGACGGATGGTGGCTGACAAGATTGAAGGGTACGAGGTTCTAGCAGGGAATCTTCGCCAACGTGGTATCAATCTGGATCACGTGGAGGCGCGTCTTCGGGCGCAGGTGATAGAGACCCCGTCATGGGGGTACGGCAATTCAGGTACGCGCTTTGGCGTATTCAAACAACCTGGTGCGGCTCGCGATGTCCACGAGCGCCTCGCAGACGCGGCCAAAGTGCACGAAGTGACGGGTGTCTGCCGCCCCGTGGCCCTCCACATTCCCTGGGACAAGGTCGAGGACTACGAGGCGCTGAAGGCCGAAGCTGCGGACCTCGGGGTTGAGATTGGTGCCATCAATCCCAACGTTTTTCAGGCTGCCGACTACCAGTTCGGTTCTTTCGGTCACCGCGACCCGGCCGTTCGACAGAAGGCTCTCGAGCACATGGAAGACTGTGCCAGGATTATGAGAGCCACCGATTCGAAGATCATGTCACTGTGGTTTGCTGACGGCACGAACTACGCTGGGCAGGCGGACTTGATGCAGCGCAAGCATTTCTTTGAGGAGTGCCTGCAGAAAACGCACGACATGCTACCTGATGATGCGCGCATGCTCATCGAATACAAGTTCTTCGAACCGGGGTTCTATCACACAGACATCGCTGACTGGGGAATGGCGCAGCACTACGCGCGCAAAGCCGGAGAACGTGCACAGGTCCTGGTCGATCTCGGGCATCATGCGCAAGGTGTCAACATCGAACACATCGTCGCCTTTCTTCTCGACGAGCAAAGTCTTGGTGGATTTCACTTCAATAATCGTAAATACGCCGATGATGATCTCACGACCGGTTCCGTCAATCTCTATGAGGTCTTCCTCATTTACCACGAAATCGAGAATGCGGTCCTTCGCGGGCTGGGCGGAAATATCGCATACATGATCGACCAGAGTCACATCGTCAAGCCCAAGGTAGAGGCGATGATCCAGTCGGTGCTCAATATCCAGACTGCCTTCGCTCGCGCTCTGCTGGTCGACCACGGCGCTCTGGCTGACGCACAGGCCGAAGGGGACACCGTGATGGCTGAGGAGGTCCTGCGAGAGGCCTGGGACACGGATGTCCGCCCGCTGTTGGCCCACGTCCGGACCGAGATCGGAGCGGCTGCCAATCCCCTTGCTGCTTACCGTTCAAGTGGCTACTTCAAACGCATCGCCCAGGATCGACAGGGCGTGCTCGAAGGTGCTGCCAGTTGGGGCTAGTCCCACCAGCGAATGTGACATGAAAACCGACTTCTCACGAGGCTGCTGCCGAAGGTTCCTTATCCTCTGCCTGTTGGCCCTGCTTGCGGTCCCGTCCATGGCACAGGAAGCACCAGGCGCTGGCATCTTTGCTCTGCAGACGATGCTGCTCGACAAATCCGCCGAGATTCGCATCAAGGCAGCAG
>CALFPI010000243.1 GCA_937919035.1 uncultured Gemmatimonadaceae bacterium | reverse complement strand
TACCGAATCACCTCTGTGGATCTACCCGGATCCGTGGACAAAGCCACCGCAGCAGATGCCCAACGCGACTGCATCGATCTCGACGTCAGTGCCCACCCAGAGGAACTCGCACGCCTGATGCAGGGGCGGGATCTGGTCGTCTATCTGGCCCGGAAAAATCCCCTGGTGGCGATGAACGCCATGAGTGATCTCGTCTTTGAGGCATTATTACAGCAGGATCCCGTACCTTTAATGGTGGCATCCAGTTCGGTACACGCCTGTGATGGGGCCTACAGCGTGCATGAAGGGCCATGGTCGATCTGGGCGGAACGTCGTTTTGCCGATCTCGACCCGCGGCCCGAACAGGTGCGCTCCTCCATCGACGCCTGCCCCACCGACGACTATGGTGCAGAAAAAGCCCATGTCGAACAGTGGTGCCGCCGGGTGGGAGCAGCCGGACATGGTGCCGTCGCCGCCCGTTGGGGCGGCATCAATGCCCGCAACGAGATGGCACAGGAGCGTGGGTACTTTGCGCTGTGGTGTCATCAGGAGGATGCTGCACGTTTCGTGCACGCGTGTTATGTAACACACAGGAATGGGGATCTCCCACGCGGTGCTCACTACTTCGTGGTTTCCGCCAACACCCATAACATTTTCGATCTCGAGATCCCGCGTCGCGAAATCGGTTACCAGCCAACACACAACGCCGAGGTGTTCTACCCCCCGGATGAAGAAAGCAAGCCAGACGCATGACTGAACAACCCAGCTCGACGTTCCAGGAACTGTCCCTGGCCGCACCCGTTCTCAAGACCCTGGCCGAGGTCGGCTACGAGATCCCCACACCGATCCAGCTGGCGACGATTCCGCTGATTCTTGCCGGGCGCGACGTCATCGGCCAGGCGCAGACCGGTACAGGTAAGACGGCCGCCTTTGCTCTGCCCCTGCTGTCGCGGATCGATCTGACCCGTCGGGAGGTGCAGGTGCTGGTGCTGGCACCGACGCGCGAACTGGCCATCCAGGTAGCTGAGGCCTTTCAGCGGTATGCGGCACATCTGCCAGGCTTTCATGTGTTGCCGATCTACGGCGGGCAGGCCTATGACGGTCAGTTGCGCTCGCTCAAACGTGGCGTCCACGTCGTGGTGGGCACGCCGGGGCGCGTGATGGACCACATGCGCCGCAAGACGCTGCGCCTCGACAAGCTGAGCTGTCTGGTGCTGGACGAAGCCGATGAGATGATGAACATGGGCTTCATCGACGACATCGAGTGGATTCTGGAACAGACGCCAGCCGAACGGCAGACGGCACTGTTCTCAGCGACGATGCCGGCGCCGATCCGGCGCATTGCCGAACGGCATCTGCGCGATCCCGAGCACATCGCCGTCAAGGAGAGTTCCACCACTGCCGCTGCCATCAGTCAGTATCACTGGATGGTGAATGGCAAAGAGCACAAGATCGATGCCCTGACCCGCATTCTCGAAGCCGAGACATTCGATGGGGTGCTGATCTTCGTGCGCACACGCATCATGACCGTCGAGCTCGCCGAGAAGCTGGAGGCGCGCGGATATGCCAGCGCCGGGCTCAGTGGTGACATGCCGCAGAACCGGCGGGAGAAGACCGTCGACCAGTTGAAGAAGGGGAAACTGGACATCCTCGTCGCCACCGACGTGGCCGCGCGTGGACTGGACATCGACCGCATCAGTCACGTGATCAACTTCGACATTCCCGCCGATGCCGAAGCCTACATCCATCGCATCGGCCGCACGGGTCGTGCCGGGCGTACGGGTAAGGCCATTCTCTTTGTCGCACCGCGGGAACGTCGACTGCTCTACACGATCGAGCGAGCCACCAAGCGGAAGATCGAGTTGCTGGAGTTGCCGTCGACGGAAGCCATCAACGATCAGCGCATCGACCGCTTCAAAGACGCCCTGACCGAAGTGCTGGCCTCCGAGGACCTGGGGATTTTCCGCATGATCCTTGAGCAGTACCGCCAGGAACACAACGTTCCCGCCGTCGACATCGCCTCGGCCCTGGCAAAAATGGTGCAGGGTGATGAGCCCCTGCTGCTGGCAGCCGACCTGGACCACGCTCGAACCAGTCCCCGGCGCACCGACCACAGCCAGGGCCAGAGCCGGAGTCAGGAAGAACGGCCGCGGGCGGCCCGTGAGGAGCGGCCAAAATCCGCTGCCAGCAGTAGGCCTGCCCATGGCAAACCGCCCCAGGCACCTGGCAGGGGCATGGAGCGTTTTCGCGTGGAGGTCGGTCGTAGCCATGACATCGAACCGGGCAACCTCGTGGGCGCAATCACGAGTGAGGCAGGCCTCACAGGTTCCCAGATCGGTCGGATCGACATTCGCGACGACTACAGCACGATCGACCTGCCGGAGGGCATGCGCAGCGAACTGTTCGAGTCACTCAACAAGGTCCGGGTCCGCGGCCAGCACCTGCGGCTCTCCGTTGCCGAGGGGGACACGGGCAACGACCAGGCCGCGGGCGACCGGCCCACAGGCAACCGGCCCACAGGCAACCGGCCCACGGGTGAGCGGCCCACGGGTGAGCGGCCCATGGGTGACC
>CALFPI010000242.1 GCA_937919035.1 uncultured Gemmatimonadaceae bacterium | reverse complement strand
CGGGGGGCACCAAAGTACAGCTCTCTTTCACCTCACGTGTGAATAAGACAGGGTAATAGGAGCAGGCGGAAAGTTCCGCCGAAAAGCGCAGGAAACATAGCAGCGTAAGTGCGTGGTGGCGCCGTCGACGAGACGGCGCCACCACCACTGGCTGCTCTACAATGATTTCAGTGCAGAGCAAGGCGTACCAAGAGTTCCAAGGGATGCTAGAAACAAGAGGAGGTGCCCCGATGATTGATGGGATCACCACGAGAGTCCTCTCCAGCACTGTATCCCACGAGAGCTCCCGACCTTTACAAAGGCCGCGGAATCCAGCTGGGGAGCAGAACGACTCCAGCGTTGTTGCCGGGAATGAACCCCTGGCTCCAGGTTCGGCGGCGGTACAGTCCACTACAAGGACCGTGCAGCAGCTCGCTGCCGAACTCGGCACAGCGTTGAACAAGCTTGAGGGAGACTTTTCGGTCTCCGTAGACAAAGACTCGGGCATGGTAGTCATACGAATCACCGACTCTGTTACCGGTGAGGTCGTCCGGCAGATTCCGCCAAAGGAGCTTCTTGAGGCGGATCGCAGTATGGAGAGAATCGTAGGTCTCATCGTTGACGACCAGGCCTGAAGCTGGGGCCGGTCAGAGATGAGCAAGCAACGAACAAGCATGGTTCCCGCGTTACGCACCGGCAGCCCCGACGGGTCGTCGCAGAGGGACCTCGACGAAAGCAGCATCCCTTCCGCCCATGCAGTCGGGATGTCGTCGAAGTGCGTGACGGGGACGGCAAATACCACGCCGCCCCCGTTGCGCCATTTCGGGAGCAAGGAGCCGGCCGCGGCAGACGTGGCCCGCTGAGAAAGCTATGAGCTCAGGAGTGTCATTCTCAGGACTCGGATCCGGACTGGATACCGATTCCATCATCAGCCAGCTCACCGCAATTGAGCGTCGGCCGATTACGTTGCTGCAGAACCGTCAGGTTCAGCTCAACCAGCAGAAGGCTGTAATTCAACAGGTCAACTCCGGACTGCTCGCTCTGAAGGACAAGGCGTCGGGTCTGGCAGATGAATCCCTGTTCGACATTGTCAAGGTTACATCCTCCGACTCGCAGAAAGTCTCGGTCTCAGCCACGAACGAGGCCTCTGCCGGCTCGCTGAGCATTGACGTGGTTGCCCTGGCGCAGGCCCGCAGTCTGTCCTCCCGCTCTTTCGCCAGCCTTGACGGGGATCTGAACCTCACCGGTGAATTTGTCGTAAACGGCCAGGGTATCAGCCTCAATGCCAATGACAGCCTGTTCGATCTCCGTGATCGGATCAACAGCGCCGAAGCCGGCGTCAACGCTCAGATCCTCACCGTAAGCGCCGGCGACAATCGCCTGATCATCACCGCCGAGGACGTCGGTGCCGACGGCTTTGATCTGCGGGATGCTTCTTCAACCAATGTGCTGCAGAATCTCGGGCTGACGTCCTCCGTCGAATCGGTGAAAAACAGCTTCGCCAATGGTGCCCAAAGCGACACATTCCTGTCAGACACACAGACCATAGGCGGCCTGCTCAATCTGGGATCACCGGCGGCAGGGGCTGTGCAGATCGCCGGTCAGGATGTCAATATTGACCTGGCCAACGACAGCCTCATCGATATCCGCGACCGGATCAACAGCGCCAGCATTGCCGGCGTGACAGCGGAGGTTGTCAGCACCGACGATCAGGGCATCACCAGATATCATCTTGAAATCGACGGTACGACGGATCTTTTCGACAATACGGGTGTGTTGGAAACGATGGGGGTGTTGAACACCACCGGCGGCGTGCAGAACGAGATCGTCGCCGGTGTGGAGAGTGATGCCTTCTCCAGTACCACTACGGCTGTCGGTTCGCTGCTGAGTCTCGGCAATGCGCCCTCAGGCTCCGTGACCATCGCCGGACAAGTCGTCGATTTCGATCTGTCTGAGGATTCCCTCACCGACGTGCAGACAAAGATCAACGATGCCGGCATCACCGGCGTGACAGCGACGATTACCAATTCTGCCAACGAGGATGGGGGCAGCGAGTTCCGCCTGCGCATCGATGGCACCTCCGACATCGTCGACGATGGCAATGTGCTCGAGGCCCTTGGTGTTCTGGAAGGTTCCAACAGCGCCTTTGAGTCTGTAGCGCGGGCGCTGACAGGAAATGTCGCCAATCAGCAGAAGGGCGCACTGCTGCACCCCACGGGCAACGGCTTTGCCACCGACGAACTCAGCAGTGACACTGATGCCGTAGGCGGTATCGTCGGCTCCAGCGCATCCGGAAGCGTCAGCATCGGCGGTACGGCAGTCGCCATCGATCTGAGCGCCGATTCGCTGAATGACATCCGCGACCGGATCAATGGAGCGGGCATCTCGGGCGTGACGGCGTCGGTGAACATCACCGGCCCGACGACCTTCGAACTGAGGATCAGCGGCACCCAGGATGTGGACGACGCCAACGGTGTGCTGCAGGCCCTCGGCGTGACGGGTGCGACAGCAGCGATGACGGCCAGCACGACCTTTGACGATGTTGCCGGCGCTGACGTATCGGCGGGGGATTCAATCTCGATCCTTGGCACCAATCACAACGGTGACCAGGTGGCCGGGACGTTCACCGTTACCGGCGGTACGCAGCAGGTTGATGATCTGCTCACCTCCGTCGAAAATTTGTTTGGTGGCAACGTCACAGCCTCGATCGATGCCTCAGGTCGTATCGTGCTGATGGATGGTGTCGCCGGCGCCAGCTCGCTGTCGCTGACGCTGACAGCGAACAACGAGAGCGGCGGATCGCTGAACCTCGGCAGTATGGCGGTGACGACACAGGGCGCTGCCGCCCGCTCTTCGGAGTTGCAGGCGGGTCGGGATTCGGAGGTGCGCATCAACGGTATCACCGTGCGGCGCTCGACGAACACGATTACGGACGCGGTGCAGGGCATCACAATGACGTTGCGGGACGTCATGGACGAGGGCTCGCCGATCGAGATCAAGGTCAACAAAGACGACACGTCGGAGTTGCGCGCCTCGCTGACGGACTTTGTCACCGAGTTCAATTCGGCCATGAGCCTGCTCGACGAACAGTTCGCCTATGATGCCTCAACTGAGACGGCGGGACCGCTCGCCGGTGACTCCACCTTGCTGGGTGTGCAATCACGATTGCGCTCGGCGGTGAATGGCAGCATCGCCGTCGACACCGAGTTCAACGCACTGGTGTTCATGGGCATCAGTTTCGACCGATCCGGTCAACTGACGATCGATGATGAGCGCCTGACGGACGCACTCGACAACAACCTGTCGGCAGTAAAAAAGCTGTTCATCGCTGAAGGCGCGACGACCAACAACAGCATCGAGTTCGTCAACAGCAATGAGCGCACGACGGCAGGCTCCTATGATGTCGACATCATTACGGCGGCCCAACGCGCCGAGGTGTTCAGCAGTGTGGATCTGAGTGGTGGCATTGCTGCCGATCAGACGGTGACCATCACGGGGAAAGATGACAGAGTCGCCACGGTCCAACTGAAGGCCGGCGACGATACCAATGCCATTGCGACCAAGATCAACGCGGCCTTCGACAGTCAGGTAGCCGAAGTGCGTCGGTCGACCACGGGAAACACGACGGACGGCACGACGGCGATTACCGAAAGCACAACCTTCGGACAGATCAATGGTGGCAGTGTCGTTAATGGTGACTCGATTCGCATTCAGGGAACTACGCATGATGGCAACGCCGTGCAGCGTGAGTTCACCATCAGCGACATCGACACCGACACGGTGGGCGATCTGCTGAGTGAGGTGCGCGCCGCCTTCGGCAACAACGTCAGCGCCAACATCGACTCCGAGGGGAAGATCTTCATCACCGACAACCAGGTTGGACCGAGCAATTTGACGGTCGCTCTGGTGGAAGCAAATCAGGGCGGTGGTGGGCTCAATTTCGGCAGCATCGAGGTCGAAGAGGAAGGCCGCTTCCAGATGGAGATCACCGCCGAGAACCGGGATGGTGTCCTCGTGTTGCAGCACGACTCCTATGGCGAACGGGCGGGTTTCACCGTGACTCAGTCCGTTGACCAGCTCGGTATCGATTCTGCTACGTATTCCGGTCTCGACGTGCAGGGGACGATCAACGGTGAGACAGCCGATGGCTTTGGGCGCATCCTTACGGGTGCCCGCGAGAATGGCAGCACCGACGGACTCGCTCTGCGCGTGACGGCCACTGCCGACGAGGTTGCAGGCACCAGTAAGTTTGGTTCGATCAACCTCGTCTATGGCGTTGGCCGTATTCTCGATGACACGTTGAGTTTCATAACGGACACCTTTGATGGCACGTTGAAGACGCGTGGGGATGCCATCGATGATACGATTGATAACATGCAGGACCAGATCGCCGCCATGGAACGGCGAGTTGAGCATAAACGCCTGAATCTTGTCAGCAAGTTCGCCACACTGGAGGGCACCCTGTCGACCATGCAGTCGCAGGGAGACTTCCTGTCGCAGCAACTGGCTGGGTTGAGCAAAGGATGAACAAGACGTGGTCGAATCCCAACTGGAGCCGATAGATACTGTATGAATCGTTCAGTTAACAGGCAGTACAGCGCTGTACAGATCAAGACGGCCAACAAGGGTAAGCTCATCGTCCTGCTCTACCAGGGAGCGGTGCGCTTCCTGAACAAGTCGATGATGCAGCTTGAGGAAAAGGACATGGAGGGCAAGGGCAACAGCCTGATTCGCGCCCAGGACATCGTCCTTGAGTTGATGTATGCTCTGGATCAGAAGCTGCTAGATGAAGGCAACGAACTGGCCCTGAATCTGCAGCGCCTCTATCTCTACTGTTATCGCCGTCTGGTCCATGCCAACACGCACCTCGATCGCGGCGCGATCGAAGAGGTCGTGGAGTTGCTGAACAATCTGCTCGATGCGTGGGAGCAGGTCGCCTCACAGAATCCGGAGGGTGCCCCGATGGAGCGCCAGACAGTGGCACTGACCGGGTGACGACGATGCCAGATCTTTCTCTGCTCGAGCTGATCGAGACCCTCGAGGCTCAGTGTGAAGACTACCAGGCGATGCACCGTGAGGGTGTTCTGCAGCGTGATTGTCTGCGTGGTGATGATCTCAGGGGTCTCAATGCTGCCACGGCCCGCATGCGGCTGTTGATGGATCGGGTTGGCAGACGCCAGGCAACGATGCCCGTCGAGCTGGCTCGGTTGGAACGTGAGAGTCCGGCAGTGGCTGAGCGGACCGAGTGTCTGCGTCGGACGATCCGCTCGGTTCTGGAGCTCCGGGATCAGAGCGAGCGGGCTGCGCGTGACTTGCTTGATGACACCCGGCGGCAGTTGCATCAGGTTGGCGCAGGGCGGCGAGCCTCTCGCGGCTATCGGCGGCACTCGTCCATTCAAGAAGCACGTTTTGTAGACAACGTGCGCTGAGCGTACCCCTACTGCATTTGAACGGCTCTTTGAGCGGAACGGCTCTCCGAGCGGAACGGCGCCTCAAATAGGTGATTGTCCGTATTCGGAGTCCTTGGTATATTGCTCTAAAGTTTTTCGAAGAGATGCCGATATAATAGGTAGGCGCGGTATCGCGACACGTTGAAGAGTCGCAACTCAGAGCAAAGGAACACACCATGCGCATTGACGGGTTACCAAATCTACAAAAGGTTTCCCAGCCCAATCAGCGCACAGAATCGTCCCGCACCCGCAGCAATGTCGGGCGGGGTGATGACTCCGTTGAGATCTCGAACCGGGCGCAGGACGCGGCGGGGCTGACGGAGACGCTGAAAGCGGCACCAGAGGTGGCCAACCCCCGAATTGGTGAGATCCGTGGACGGGTCCAGTCCGGCTACTATAATACCGAAGATGTCCGCCGTGA
>CALFPI010000241.1 GCA_937919035.1 uncultured Gemmatimonadaceae bacterium | reverse complement strand
CGGCACGGCCAAGCGAATCGCCATCAACAAGGACAACACCACCATCATCGAAGGGGCTGGCAAGCCGGCCGATATCAAGGGTCGGGTGCAGCAGATCCGTCAGCAGATCGAGGAGACGACCTCTGATTATGACGGCGAGAAGCTGCAGGAACGACTCGCCAAGCTCGCCGGTGGTGTCGCTGTGATCCACGTCGGTGCAGCGACCGAAACCGAGATGAAGGAGAAGAAGGCCCGTGTCGAGGACGCTCTGCATGCAGCCCGGGCCGCTGTGGAGGAAGGTGTTGTACCTGGGGGAGGTGTAGTATTTCTGCGCGCCATCGCCGCCCTTGAGGGTCACGGGCGCACCGGGGACCAGGCGGTCGGCGTCGACATTGTCCGGCGTTCACTCTCCGAGCCTCTTCGGCAGATCGCAACCAACGCCGGCATGGAGGGCGCCGTGGTCGCGGAGAAGGTCGCCAAGGGCAAGGGTGCCTTCGGCTACAACGCTCTCACCGACACCTATGAGGATCTGCTGAAGGCGGGGATCACCGATCCCGCCAAGGTGTCGCGCACGGCTCTCGAGAATGGCGCCAGCATCGCCAGTCTCATGCTCACGACGGAATCACTGATCGTCGAGATCCCGCAGGAGAAGATGGCCATGCCTGCTGGCGGTCCTCCTGGCGGCGACATGTACTGAGCAACACCCCTGGCTGAGGCCGGGAGCAGGAAGACGAGCACAACGGGATCCGCCGATCATGGCGGGTCCCGTTTTTTCTTGCCGATTGCGGTACGGACACATGTGCAACCATATTCCGCCGCGCGGTTCCACTTCCGACAGGAGAGGCACATGCTCCCAGCTCTACGTATCAAAGATGTTGAGCGCATCACTCTGCGGGTGCCCTTTACCGAGCGCGTCCGTCGCTGGAATGCCCTGCTCGTCTGGCAATGGCAGATTGTCGAAATCATCCGAGTTACCACCGATGACGGCAGCGTCGGTTACGGCGAGACTTTGCCACACTACACGTGGGGCAAAGTGAGTGATGCAGCGCTGGAGCGTGTCCGTGGCTGCAATCCCGCTGCACTGCTGGGCGACGACAGTCTTGGCGCCGGCCTGCAGATGGCCATCTATGACGTCGTTGGCAGGGCCCTCGAAGTCCCGGTGCACCGATTGTTCAATCTGCCAAAGATCCGAGACTGGTGTCCCATCGCCTGGTGGAACACCAAGATGGGCCCGGAGGACCTGGCGGGAGAAGCCCAGGATGCTGTCGCGCAGGGCTACATCTTCCACAAATTCAAGACCCGGCCCTGGATCGATGTCTACGCCCAGGTTGAGGCGATCAGCGCCGTTACGCCACCCCATTACCGACTGGACATGGACTGGAACAGCATGCTGCTCAATGCCAGCACGGCGGCACCCGTGTTGCAGCGTCTGGATCAGTATGAACGGGTGTCGATCTATGAAGGCCCGATCATGCAGCGTGACGTCGAAGGGCTGCGCGAGTTGCGGCGCAAAGTGGCCAAACCCATTGCCCTGCATTTCGGCGCCCCTCCCTTCCATACGGCAGTACGGGAAGCCGTCTGTGATGGCTTCGTCATCGGCGGGGGGGTGACCGCTGTGCTGCGCCAGGGACAACTGTCCGGCGAGTTCGAGAAACCCTTCTGGCTGCAAATGGTCGGCGTGGGCCTGGTGACGGCCCTGTCCGCCCATCTGGGGGCTGTGTTGCCCTTCGCGCAGTGGCCGACGATCACCTGCCTGAACAACTACACCGACGATCTGCTCACGCAAGCCCTGACCATCCGCGGTGGCTATGTGCAGGTCCCGGAGGGGCCCGGGCTGGGCGTGGAAGTCGACGAGGCGGCCCTGACGAAATACATCATGGAGCCACCGTACACGCTACCGGATGAGCGTCACATCCTCTCCGTTGTCTGGCCTGGTGGGCGCGTTGTGCACTTTGCCAATATGAGTGGCCATTGCTGGCCCCACTTCATGGCTGGCAACGACCCGGCGCAGGAGCCGGGCGTCATGTTGGAGATCTGGGACGACGATGGCTCCAAGGACTGGGCGGCACTGAACGAACGCGTACAACGGGGACCGGTGCGCGAGCAGCGCAGCTAGCTCAGGCGCAGCTCGCTCAGGTGAAGCTGCGCGGATCCGGGATGTCGACGGGTTGTCCGCCCTGCTGGGCTGACAGATGGGCACAGATCCCGGGCAGTGTCATATCGAGGCCGGCATAGACGTCGATGGGTGGCGGTGTGCCGCTGTTCAATGCCTGCAGCCAGTCGTCCACGAGAAACCACTCGGAATTTCCGTGGCCACCATGGATGGCGGCGGCTGGTGCGGGGCGTTCCACCGGTGGCACGACGTCCGCCGCCGGGCCGGCGGTCTGTTCGGGTCGTGCGGCGAGAAAGCCGCGATCGGGGCTGTCGGCGCTACGGCCGGACTCGAGCATGCCCTCGGTGCCATAGACACAGTACCAATGCCGACCCGGCTCCGAGCTCACGCTGAAGCCGCACAACACCTTGAAGACACTGCCCTTGGCGGTGCGGAAGATTCCGACTTCCATGTCGATCGTGCCCAGGTCGGGGCGCACATGGCTGCCCGTGTGCAGGCCACTCACCGAAACGCAACGATCGCCGGTCCACGCCAGTAACGGTCCCAGGCTGTGTGTGCAGTACTGGATTGGCGGCATGGCGGCGCGCCACGTCGGATTGCCCTCTGCGTCGGTGAACAGCGAACCGCAATGGTGGATGTATTCGGCCTCGGCATAGAACACGGCGCCCAGCTGGCCCTCGTCGATGAAACGTTTCCAGGCGACGGTGCGGTCGAAGTAGTTGACGTTTTCAGCCAGCATGTAACTGCCGGCACTGGCCCTCACGGCCCGTACCAGAGCCCGCGCCTCGTCCAGATTCCACACAGCGGGGACTTCGCACAATACGTGCAGACCTGCCTCGAGGGCGGCGATGGACTGCTCCGTGTGCAACGGGGCCGGGGTGGCGATGACGACGGCATCGATACCGGCGCTGAGCAATTCAGCAAAATCCGTACAGCGCCGGGCGACGCCGAAGCTCTCGGCAATGCTGTCACGCACCCCTTCGTCGGGATCGGCGACGGCAACCAGTTCCGCCGACGGATGTGCTGCCAGCACGCTGACAAAGCCTCGACCCCGGCGCAGGCCGGCTACACCGACGCGCATCTTCAGCCCGCCGCCGCCTGCAGCGACGACTTGCTGCGCGTCGTCTGCAGTTCGTAGTCGGGCACGCGCTGGTTGAGCAATTCCGTCGAAATATCGATGATCTCGCGGGCCTCATCGGCGGTGGTTGTGCCGATGGTGACCATGTCCTGATCACGGATCGTGCTCCAGACGAAGGACAGCCCCACCACCGGCAGCAGGCGTCCGGCGGCCAGGGGTTTGATCGTCATCACCGGCTTCTTTGCCTGGTTGATAATCCGCATGACCCAGTCGGCCTCGACCTGCATGAGGAACCCGGCAGCGTTGTAGAGCTGAATGTAGGTCTCCACATCCGCGCCCTGGGCGTCGGCATAGATGATGGACTCGGGCATGTGGCTCGAGAGCCCGGGAATCATGTCGTGCTCACGGATCAACTTCGTGTAGGTGTCGATATCACGGATGCGCTTGGCGCGCCGATCCGTGAGCGCGTCGGTGATGCCCTGGTGGGGCAGGCAGAACGTAGCCCCTTGTGCGCGGCAGTCCGCGAAGACGCGTGCCGGCTCCATCTCGGCGGGGCCATCCGGCAGGATGTTGAAGTGGGGGGTGATGATGCGGGTGAAGGGCCGGCCGCAGCGCTGCTCGGCCAGCTCCAGACCTTCGCCGAGGGGACCCTTCATGTGGGGTCCCATGACGGCGTCGACACCGGCCTCGCCAAAGACGGTGAGGATGTCGGCGATGCGACCAGCGGTCTGGTAGTCCCTGATGAACTTGTCCTGAGCCCGGCTCGTATGGGAGTAGCCGAGGAACCAATTGGTGCCGATCAACAGCCGGGGGAGGGATACGCCGCCGACGTCGGTGCGCGGAAATTCTGCCATTGCTTTCGTCTCCTGCAGAGCGGGGTCGTGATGGCCTCGTCACGGTGGCAAAGCTAAGAAGATCACCGCGGGCCTGCAGCGTCGCCTATGGCCCCGCCGATCTTTTGCGGGTGGTGACGCCTGTCCATACCCTCTCCGTTTCGACTCTTGATATCGGTTGAGGGGACTATCCTTGTGAAACCGTGGGAACTGCTGGGAGAAACGTCGACGCCGGATGGCAGCACCATGAGCCTGACGGCGCGCGACGGCGAATACGTCATCCGGGTGAATGGCAAGACGTTGATGTCGAGCCGACTGCATGGATCGGAAGAGGAGCTGGCCAGCATCGCCTGTCGGCACGTCGTGGCGGAGCAACCCTGCGTGCTTGTCGGTGGACTTGGCATGGGCTTTACCCTGCGGGCGACGCTGGATCTGCTGCCGGTCGCGGCGACGGTGATGGTCGCCGAACTCGTGCCGGCCGTGGTGGAGTGGAACAGAGGGCGCCTGGGGGACCTGGCAGGGCAACCGCTTGCCGACCCGCGGGTGCGCGTCGTGCTGGAGGATGTGGCAACGACCCTGCGGACGAATCCGGACCGCTTCGATGCGATCCTGCTCGATGTCGACAACGGCCCGGCAGCGTTCACCGTAGCCGACAACCACGGGCTCTACGACAACGACGGTGTTGCTGCCGGCTACGCCGCGCTGCGTTGCGGCGGGTCCCTGGCCGTATGGTCCGCCTGGGAGGATCGAAAATTCGAACACAGACTGCGTTTCCACGGCTTCACCGCCCAGTCGGAGTGCGTGCGGGCGCGCAGCACCAAGGGGGGTGTGCGCCACACGATCTTTCTGGGCCGCAAGCCAGCCAACTGAGACCTTACGCCGGCAACAGGCTGCTGGCGTAGACGTCACTGCAGGCCACCGCCAGTTCGACATCGGTGAGCACCAGATCGCAGGCCAGCTGCGGGTGGCGCTGCTGCAGGATCGTCTCCACGCGGTGTATGCCGGCAGTGATCCGCTCCGGTGCCAGGGCGAAACGCAGCCAGACGGCACCCCCAATCCGGGAAACCCCCGTCGTGTCGCCCGTCAGATCGAGGCTGTATGTCGGTGCGGGCAGAGCCTGGCCATCCCACTTCACCATGATCTCGTCTCCGTCGACCCACTCGCACAGGTGCAGGCGCAATTCCACACGCTGCACTGGGTCTGCTGTGAAGACAGCCGGGATGTTCAGCTCAATGACCGGACCGCATTCGGTGAGGGTCTGGCGCAGGGGGACCGGCACCTGGCCCAGCGTGCGATCCGGGCGATAGGCACCACGCCACGGCCCCTCGTGGACGAGGAAACGATGGGTGGCGGCAAATACCCGATCCGTCCCATGCAGCGTCTCGGTACTGCCGATCTGCGTGAGCAGCAGGCGGCGCCTGTCAGCATCGGCATGCCAGTTGAAGGCGTAGACACCATCCGCGCCGGCGGCGTGATAACGGCTGGCGATGGCGCGCGTACGCAACTGATCCTTGTGCAGGTGGTCCTCCGGGCCCACCCAGGGATCGGGGAGGCCACCGTCAAAGCCGCCATACACGCGGATGTTCCGTGGCTGGCAGAGTTCGACGAAAGCCTGAATGTCCAGTGACGGATCCGTTGCCGCCGCACCAGCGGGGATCACCATGTCGCACAGATCCTCTTCGACCCAGGTGGGCACATCGTAGCCGATGCGGGCACAGGATTCCAGTGTGCCGGCGACACGTACAGCCACGTGCAGGGGCCGGCCGCGGCGTTGGGCGATGTCGTTGGTCAACTGGCGCGCCGCCCGCTGCAGATCGGTGAGGGTGTAGCGCAGGCGCCAGGCGTCA
>CALFPI010000240.1 GCA_937919035.1 uncultured Gemmatimonadaceae bacterium | reverse complement strand
GGCGTCTCAGCCTCCCAGGTGACGCCGTCATCACTGACAGCACGGTGGATCTGCGTGGCTTGCCCATCGCCGCAGTGGAACAGATGCTGGCGCCCGTCGAAGTGCAGAATGGCACAGCTGCGAACGGTATTCCACGGCGCGATGCCAGCAGCAAGCATCGCCGAGGCGCCACGATCCATTGCGTGCCCCGTCGATACGGCGGCAGCACCCGCATGGTGCGCCTGGTAGCGGGCGGAATTGACCTTCTCGATGGTCGTCATCACAGCGAAGCTCTTGTCCCCGGGCACGATGCGTTCTTCCGGGTGCCAGCGATTGAGCAGGGCATGTCGTGTCACCGGATCCACAACGTTGTCGGAGCCGGTGTGGCCCGCCAGATGGTGGAAAAGCAGCACGTCCCCCGGTGCGGCGAGAAACTCCTGATACGGCCCGGAGTTGCATGGCAGTTGCGCGGCGCCCTTGATGCACTCACAACTGCGGGCCATCAGTTCGCGGTAGCGGCGGTAGGCCCCCGGGAAATAGATGAAGGCACCACCGTGAGACTGAAGGGCTGTGAGAAACGTGAAAGAGCCCACGGCCCAGCCGCCAGGCATGATCGTTGGATAGCTGTCATCCACATGGGCCCGAGGCTCCGGCCACGCCGCTCCCGGCTGGTGCCCGCGTGCCAGGTCGCTGCCTCCACGTCGGCGTGTCAGCGTGTAGCCGACGCCAAAGAGCTCGGCAATGGCGTCGAGCATCCTGTCCGTCGTGCAGGCGGCAAGGGCGTCGGCCTTGCGGGCCGGGTCGCAGTTGTCATCCTCGAGGGTGGCGACAGCGGCGGCGGTGATCACCTCGGGAACCACACCACGCAGCACGACGAATCCGTGCTCGATGAAGTGCTCGTGATCTTCGGCGGTGAGGACGGACTGTTTCATCCGGCGGGTGTGACGACGGCGATCCAGAGTCGCTTGTGCATGAGGAACTCGTTGGCGTCGACGATCCACAGCCCGATCTCCTGAAAAAAGTAGATCGGTCCGTAGACGGCGGCGTCGAACTTGTCCTGAGATCTGAGCCACAGGTCCACGGGGATGTACTCGACGACGGAGTTGCGACTGGACTCGATGTAGGCGTTGACAAAGGTCCGGGGTGTGATGCGTGGGTCATGGAGCATCACGACCTTGTAGTACGGACGAGAGCCGTAGTGCTCGCCGTAGCTGGTTGCCGAAATATCGAACTGGATCCAGGCCACCTCTCCCGCAGGACCGGGAGGGCCCGCAAGACCATCGGTGCCAGCCGGACCCACGGGCCCCGGTTGGCCCTCATCACTGCAGGCGACCATCAGAGTGGCCAGGACCAGGAGCAGGAAACGGGGCATGGAGGCGTCCGTTCGAGAGTGTGGGTGAAAAGAGGCAGTATGGGCAAATGTCGCGAGAACGCGCAACCCTTGCATGCAGCGGCGTTCGCAGATAAGGTGAGACCGTGAGGTACCAACAGATCGGAGATCCCTTCATGGCACCAAAACTGCAGAATCTGATCAACGGGCAATGGGTCGATCCCACGGGTGGCGGCGACAGGCCCCTGCTCAATCCCGCGGATGGCACAACCGTCCTGGCGCAGTTCATCGAGTCGTCCCCGGCGGATGTGGACCGCGCCGTGGCCGCCGCGGCTGCAGCCTTTCCCGCGTGGCGGGACATGCCCGTCATACGCCGCTGCCGGATCCTGTTTCACTGCAAGGAACTGCTGGAGCAGCGCAGTGGCGAGATCGCCGAGTGTATGGTGCGCGAGAACGGCAAGACCCTCGCCGAAGCCGAAGGGGAGGTGCGCCGTGGCATCGAGGTGGTGGAGTTCGCCGCCGGCATGCCATCCATGGCCAAGGGGGATTTCATCGAGAACATCGCCACCCGTGTGGACGGCTACATCTACCGCGAGCCACTGGGTGTAGTCGCCGGTGCCTGCCCCTTCAATTTTCCGGCGATGATCCCCATGTGGATGTTTCCCGTCGCCATCGCCTGTGGAACACCTTCATCCTGAAGCCCTCGGACAAGTGTCCCATGACGGGCG
>CALFPI010000239.1 GCA_937919035.1 uncultured Gemmatimonadaceae bacterium | reverse complement strand
TACAGCAGCAACGGGTGGGATACGGGATGGCTTGTAGTGCGCACAGATGGAACTGTCGCCTACCGACGCTGTGATCCCTACACGCTGGCCTTTGAGGATCGAGTCTATCGCTGTGGGATTCGCTGGTTCGTCAACTGAGACCGTGCTGCCCCGGTTGCTGACAACATGGGACATCAAGATCCCAAGTGCGACTCTCAGGCCGAGGGTTTCTTGTGTCCTCTGAGGACGTGGAGCCGGCATGGGGATTGCGGCAAGTCCGTTGACTTCTGCTGCTCTCTCGATCGGGATGGTTTCCATGGCTCAGACCATAGCACCACCACAGTCGCAGGTCCACGAGGGCCCAATTTTCACCTTCGATGATCGCATTGCCGCCCTGCGTGCCACCAAAATGGCGCAGACGAAGGAAAAGCAGCAGGTCATCGGCGCCATGGACTACGACGACTGGCCGATGATCCTGCCCCCCGCCGAGCGTCGCCAACTGGTACAGTCCATCAGTGGCTCTGGCATGCCGATCAACGATGTCCTGCTTACCGGCGTCGACATACTCAGCAACCATGAGGATGGATGTTTCTACGGACCCGAGTTGTGTGGTGCCAACTTCCGGCGGTTGCTGCAGGCACATCCGCCGTACGTCGACGCAATGAGCTCCCTTGCCGGCGCCTACATGACCAACTTCGCCTCCTATCGAACGTCAGGTTGGCAGCCGGAGTTCGTCGTCCCTGAAGATCTGGCGCAGCTACGCCAACGCTACCAACTGGTTGGCGCCATCGGTGCCGGACAGCACTTCTGCCAGGATCTGAGCATCGGTCTGCAGTTGGGCTTCGGCGGGTTGCAAGCGAAGATCAATGACTGCCGCCAACGCAACACTACCGCTGAACAACAAGCGTTCTACGATGGCCTCTGCCACGTGATCGCCGGCATGCAGGTCTGGATCTCGGCAGGCGCAGACCGTGCCCGTGAGCTGGCGCGGTCCGAGACGCAGCCGCAATTGCAGCAGAATCTCACCGAAGTGGCGCAGATCAACGAGCGACTCGTGACCGAGGCGCCGATGACGTTCCGCGAGGCCTGTCAGTGGATTCTCTGGTACCAGGCAGCAGCCCGTATGTACAATGGCAGCGGCTCTCTGGGTCGCCTGGACGAACTGCTGACGCCCTTCTACCGGCGCGAGCACGACGATGGCACGCTGACGGATGACGAAGCGATCTACCACATTGCCTGCCTGCTCGTGCGTGACACGGCCTACATCCAGCTGGGTGGTCCCGATGCTCAGGGCCATGACATCACCAATGCCGTGTCGTACCTGGTGCTGGAAGCGGCGCACCAGTTGAAAGTGCCGTCGAATGTCGCCATCTGCGTCGGCGAGCAAACCGATCCGGGCCTGCTTGAGCGTGGTCTTGACATCCTGCTGCAGGACCGTCTCGGTCACCCGAAATTCCTCGGCGTCGAGCGCACCACCGAGGGTTTCATGCGTAATGGCTTTGCCGCCGAGATAGCGCGGACGCGGGCCTATTCCGGCTGTCACTGGTCGGGGATTCCAGGCCGGGAGTACACCCTCAACGATTGCGTCAAGATCAGCTTCGGCAACGTTTTCGACGTCGCCCTGCGAGATATGATGACGAGTGGCGAACCCGATATGGCGCGCCTGTGGGGTCACTTCGACGAACATATGGATATCGCCGTAACAGCAACGGCCCGCAGCATAGACTTCCACATGCGCCACATGAAGGATGTGTTCCCCGAGTTGGTTCTCGATCTGCTGTGTTACGGTCCCGTGGAAAAAGGCGTGGATGCTTCCGACGGCTACGCCGGCGCTGTGGAGTACTACAACATGTGTGTCGACGGCTGTGCCCTGGCCACAATCGCTGATTCCTTTGCCGCCGTAGAGGAACATGTCGAGAATCGTCGCCGCCTTACGTGGGCACAGTTGCTGGCGCTGCTCGACAATGACTGGGATGGCACCGAGGGCGAGCGTTTCCGGCTGTTGATGAAGCGCACACCGCGCTACGGCAGCGGCGGCAGTCGTGCCGACCACTGGGCGCAGCGTATCAGTGAGCTGTTCACGCAGAGGGTAAAGGCAGGGCCGACGCCGGCGGGCTTCAACATGATTCCCGGTATTTTTTCCTGGGCCAATACGCTGCCCCTCGGCAAGGCCCTGGGGGCGACACCCAATGGCCGGCACGCAGGTGATCCGATCTCCCACGGTGCCAATCCGGATCCTGGTTTCCGCAAGGATGGGGCACCCACGGCGATGGCCGTAGCCATCGCCGCAGTGCAACCGGGATATGGCAACACGGCGCCCATGCAGATGGAGTTGGATCCGAGTTCGGGGGGAGACACGCGGCGTCAGGTGGCCGATCTGATCCGTACGCACTTCGAGTTGGGTGGCACACAGATCAATCTCAACATCCTTGATCGCGCCAAGTTGCTGGAAGCGCACGCGGATCCGTCGAAACATCCGGACCTGGTTGTGCGGGTGACTGGATTCAGCGCCTATTTCGCCAGTCTGTCGCCGGAGTTCCGTCAGCTCGTGGTCGATCGCATGCTCTGCGAGCATTAGGACATGTCCGGACCTGCTGCTGTCGGTGCCACCCGTGGTATGGTGTTCGAC
>CALFPI010000238.1 GCA_937919035.1 uncultured Gemmatimonadaceae bacterium | reverse complement strand
TCAATATGCAACGATTGGAGCCTGTGCTGTTTCAACTAAGATCGGGACAATGCCGCAGCATACTACACCAGCGGCAACCTGGCCGGAGCGATCTCTTGTTGGGCCGGTGGCGTCGCGAACTTCCCGAAAGAAAGCTTGATGCGTTACAATCTGGCGACAGCCCTGGCGGAAGCCGGCGACCCAAGAGCCGCCGCCATGCAGACGATCCTGTTGTTGCGCCAGACTCCTGACAATGCCGATGCATGGCACCATCTGGCCACGACGATGCGCAGTCTCGATCGACCGGCAGACGCTGCAGCAGCCCTTCGACACGAGCCGGAATGCCTGCGGGACGATAGCGCGCTGTGGGTCTGGCTGACAAAGGGCGGAAATTGACAGAAAAAGCGGGCCACTGCTACCCAGGCCGGCAGAAACGGAAGTTCAGTCTTTCCGCTTCACGTAATGAACGATCATGTCGACGGCGTCTTCCGGATCAACGCGACCGGTATTGATCGTGAGATGGTAAAGCAACAGATCGTCCCAGTCTGCGTCGTGGTAATTGCGCAGATAGAGCTGCCGCCAGCGGTCGTGTTGCTCGACCAGTTCTCGCGCCTGTTCCTCGCTGACTCCTTGCGCCTGTTTGACGCGGTCGCAGCGTAGGTCAAAGGGCGCAATGATCTTGACGTGGAACGCAGAGGGGTTCTTCGCCAGAATGACCTGGCTGGCTCGCCCGACGACGACGGCCTTGCCCGTATCGCCATAGTCCTGCAGCAGCGTCGTGATCAGCAGTTGATAGGTGCCACGATCGAGATACGTCGCGGGAGACTCTGAGCCCGATCGTTCCATGACGTAAGGAAACTCAAGACCGAATTCGGGAAAATAGGCTGCCGAGGACAGCGGAAATCCGCCGGGTGACATCTCAGGGACCAGAAGGCGCTTGAGGAAATGTCGGACGCGGCCCTCGCCCTTCTCGTCGTACTTCTCTACTTCCTCGGGGGGGGTATCGGTGATTCCCGAGATCTCTTCCACCAGCCGGCTATCAACGTGCTCATATCCCAGAGCCTCTGCCACTTGCAAGGCGATGTGGTCTCCGCGGCTTCCCAACTGCCGAGCTACAGTCACGACTGCCATCGTTCAGGCTCGCTTCATCGAGGTTTCGACGCATCTGCAATCGGCTAACATTCGGCGATACGGCGGCTCATAACATTCGGCGATACGGCGGCTCAAGTTACGCAGTCCACTCCGCCGAGGCAAGCCTCCCGGGAAGCCTGCAAGCGTCACTCAGCCTTTGAGTTAGCCTATCCTGCAAGAGTCGATTTCAGGTGGCGGTTCCCGGGAGACATATGTATCTTTGCGCCCGATCAGCGCCACGGCACCCATTCCGCTGCGCCGGTCGCTATTCCTAACGACGAAGATCGGAGCGCCGCGTTCCCATCGTTGCGCTCCATCCTGCAAATTAATTATGCCCAAATCTGCCGTGCGAATCCTTGTTGCCCTGGAAGATCCGGCAATGGAGGATTCCCTAGTGCGCCTCGCCGCAACGCTTGCGCGCGAGCCCTGGAGCGAGTTGCATCTGACCCACGTTGTCACGCCCGATGACCCACCCCGGGTCGATGCACGCGAGGCCCTTGACCGAGCGGTGGCTCTCGCCGTCGAAATGGGCGTCGGCGCCATCCCCCACCTCCTGCACGGTGAAACTGTAACCACAGCAATTCAGCAAGCCCTGCGCAGCTGGAGTTGTGACGTGCTGATGATGGGTTGGTACGGGGATGTGGACCCGTTGACAGTGCTCTCGTCGCCCAACAGAGCTCTGACCAAGTCTCTCGACGTCGACACGCTCATTTTCAAAGACAAAGGTTTTGGTGGAATCCGGCGCCTGTTGGTGCCAACCGGGGGCGGCACGCATTCCATGATGGGTCTGGAGGTTGCCCACCAGCTGGCCCGATCCTGGCAGGCGCAGATGCGGGCCGTTCGTATCGCCCGCGTGCCCGCCGGCAAGTCCCAGGATCCGATACAACAACGCTATTGCCAGCAGGTCTCCGACGACCTCTGCATGCAATTGCGCCTGCTTGGCATCGACAATGACGTCGACAACGAAGTCATCGCAGCGCAGGACGTCGTGACACCCATCCTCGATATGGCGCACGACGATGACCTGTTGGTCCTCGGGGCATCCAACGACTGGCGACAGGAGGACTTCCTCGCCGGTTCCATCCCCGATGAGATCGCCTACAAAGCGCCATGTTCCGTGTTGATGGTGCGCTCGCGAAATCCAGGCAGTCACCATCTGAGTAACATCTTCTGGGAACACACGATTCGCCTCGACCTGCATCCACGGGACAAGTGGGAGGCTATCAATCAGATGGTCGACGTGCTCATCGAAGAAAAACAGGTACCCGCGTCCCAGCGGGAAGTCGTACTGACCGCCGCCTGCGAGCGTGAGCAGAAGTCGTCGACCTCCATCGGTCGCGAAACGGCGGTTCCCCATGCGCCACTCCCCGGCTTGCCAGGGATCATTGGTGCCCTTGGTATCTGCCCGGATGGTGTCGATTTCAACGGCTTGAACGGGGATACCGTACGCTACATCTTCCTCTTGTTGACACCGCAACAGAACTATCGCACATACATT
>CALFPI010000237.1 GCA_937919035.1 uncultured Gemmatimonadaceae bacterium | reverse complement strand
ATGTGCGACGAGTTTCAGGCGCTGGCCGACTGTGACATCAAGTCCGTGTTATGGGGGTGTGCGCGCTCCTTTGCCACGTACTACCCATCGAAGGTTGGCTCGGACGTGCGTTGGTCCTATGGGTTGCCAGGTATCATGCGGCATGGCAGACGGGCGATCGAGCGTCAACGCGAGCAGGACTTCGATCCGCTGCGGGCGGCGGTACAGTGCGCCCATGAAATCGGCATCGAGATCTATCCGCAGGTGCGCATGATTGGCGAGCAACTGCCACCCAACCATATCGACTACACGGGCCCCGGTGATTTCCAGCAACAGCACCCCGAGTACCGCTGCCTGTCACCGGAGGGCCACCGAACGCGTCATCTCAGCCAGGCTTTCGCCGCTGTGCGAGACAGATATCTCGAGCTTTTTCGAGAATGGGTTGAGCAGTACCAGGCTGATGGTGTCTGCATCGTCTTCTGTCGCTCCTGGCCGTACGTGCTCTTTGAGCAGCCCGTGGTCGATTCGTTTCTGCAGGCGTATGGTGTCGCCATGGGTGACCTGGACTATTTCGACGAGCGCGTACTGGCGCACCGCGCCACCTTCCTCACGCAACTGCTACGCGAGACTCGACAGATGCTGGACGAAGTGGGCCGGCAACAAGGCCGCCATCTGCGTACGTCATACGTGATTCCCGCAGAAGACTACGGTTCCACGCCCGTGCCGGATCTGGGTCCTTTCACGCATCTGAAAATCCACGCCATGGATGTGGAGACCTGGGTCAAAGACGGGCTGGTTGATGATCTAGTCGTGCACGTACAGGATGTCGGTGATCCCGCCGGGAACAAGGCGACGCAGACGCTGCGGACCTACGTCGAGCTGGCGCAGCAGACGAAGACGCAGGTCCATGCAGATCTGTACCCGCGGCGACAATCGGCCGATTCCATGCGCGTGCGGGCCATGGCCTGTTATGCCGCCGGTGTCGACGGGTTGAACTTCTGGGACTGCCAGAACCGGACCACGCGCCTCAGTGGCTGGGCGATGCATCGACTGCTGGGACATCGAGATGAACTGGAGGGGATGCAACCCTTTGCCGACAGCCTGTTTCGCCGGGAGCCACTGATCACTCTTGATGGCTACGAGACACAGAATGAGCACTGCACGCCTTCTGATGGCTGATTTTCAATCTCCGGAGATATGACGTTGATCGACCCCGTTCTGTTGTCGGCCCGGCGCCCAGCATCCTAAAACCATCCCAGTTGTCTCATGACAGCATTCATCTTCGTCAGCTCGATGGGTGGGAAAGAGTGCTCCAGGGCGGTGAGCAACACCTGTGTCGAACGCATGATGTGGTGCAGCAGCGCATCATCAATGATGCCCAGCTGATGCACGAGGGCCAGATCATCGAGATCCTCGACGCGGTAGCGATTCGAGGACGGATTCCACAGGACATCAACGAACCAGTCGGTGAACACCCAGCTCGACAGCCTCTCGTCGTATAAGGTTGAGCCCAGATGGATGCACCATTCGACCGACCGGCCCGCCTCGTCCCAATGGTCCTCGATGAGCCAGTTGTGTTGTGGCAGATAGGACAGCAGGCCCGTACTCTGGCCCTGTGGTGACGTCAGCCGCTCGACGAGGAACCGATCATTGATCTGATACCAGCGCCATTGGTCTTCCGGCGTCTGACGGACCTGTTCGACCCTGGCTGTCAGGTGACTGTGCACGGTGGCTGAGTCATTCAGGCAGAACGTCTGCTCGCCGTGCTCCTTGCCGAAGCGGCGCCAGATGATCGTTGTTGGCTGACAGGTCGGCATCAGACGAAACCGACGATGCAACGTGCTGCATGCAGGTCTGCCGCCGTCGTCAGTTCCTGCAGGACAGGCTGGCTCAGGCTCCAGTCGATCGCCCCCCAGAACAATCGATCGCCATCTGTTGTGGTCCGCAGATAGGTGACGAGCCAGTACGAGCGGGCGCGATGCAGGATACGCAGATTGCGCGGCGCCGATGGGCTCGAGTACGGCAACGGCTGCAACGGCTTGCCGTCGAGGGCTACATCCTGTGGCTGTGCGTAGTACGGCAAGGTGCCACCCAAACCATCGTCGAGATCGACAACCAAGGTGCAGCGCGAGTCGCCGAAGTGGGCGGCGATCGTCAGATCATGGATCGATCGTGTGTCCGGGGCGCGCAGCGCCACCGATGCCGTCGTCCACTGCCCGGCGTCCTCCCAGCGCTCGCCCCAGCGACACACGACACTGCTGCTGTCCTTTTGGGGCACTACGAAAACGGCCTGACCGCCGGCAATCTTGCTGGGGTACTGGGCGTAGACGAACCAGGGCGTCACCGTCCGTGTATCGTGTATGACGGCGAGGGGTCGCCAGCTGCACATGTCCCGTGATGAAAACAAATGCGCACGACCGTCGTCGGTAGTCACAACGAGGATGGCGTCGAGGCCGTACTGGTGGAAGTGCAGGGTGCGCACCGAGCCGATGTCCAGGTCGAGAGGCGTCTCAGCCTCCCAGGTGACGCCGTCATCACTGACAGCACGGTGGATCTGCGCCGCTTGCCCATCGCCGCAGTGGAACAGATGCTGGCGCCCATCGAAGTGCAGGATGGCACAGCTGCGAACGGTCTCCCACGGCGCGACGCCGGCAGCAAGCGTCGCCGAGGCCTCGGGATCCATTGCTTGCGTCGTGGATACGGCGGCCCCCGCATGATGCGCCTGGTAACGGG
>CALFPI010000236.1 GCA_937919035.1 uncultured Gemmatimonadaceae bacterium | reverse complement strand
CGTCACCATTGTCGGCCACCGCCACGAATGCATTGCCCAGAGCCGCCGAACGCGCACTGGCGCCCAGACTCTGGATGTTGACCACTGCATCGGCCGCTGTTGTGAGTCCGACGGCTGCAATCACGGCGAGGGTTAGCGAAGTGCGCTTGCCCATTGTGTGACTTCTCCTATTCATCGTGTCGTGCCCTAATTCGTTTCGTGTCCTGTATTTCGACTCAGCCGGCTTTGATGTCAAGCCTGCCATCTCGATAGATCTTGCCAACATCACGTTCAAAGTGGCACTGAATCTGCACAGTCTCTACTGGTTCGTTCCGATAATCGAACCGTAATACTGCGTCGTGGATCACAAGCTCGACATCACCAACGGAGTGATGCAGCATAGGGAACACGACGTATCCTTCAACTTGCTGGTCGATAAAAATTTCTTCGTTCTTGAACAACGTCCGCCGCAGGATATCGAGACGCTCCTGGTAGCGGGAATACTCATTCCCACGAAAACCAATGGCATAGGCTCGGTAGTACGTATCCAACTGCTGGAGATTGAGGCTCCAATATTCGGCACCCCGGGTCTTCAAAACGATCCGTGAAGGATCGATCTTGACTTTGGGATAGCCATCGTTGGTCACCCGCAGGCGGAAGGTGGTAAATCGTTGCCGTGCCTTCTCGCCCTCCCAAAATTTCGTATCTCCGAACGTGTAGGGGTTCATCGACGCCGGACCATCGGTCGAGTGCGCCGCGAACTGCCGGTTCAATTCTGCGTCGGTCAGGGGCCGCAACTCAACCTGCAGTTTTCCCTGATGGAAACTTACTGTGTTGTCACCCGTGGAAACTATGTTCTCGGGTTGCCGTTCTGCTGGTTGCAGAGGCCCGGCGTAATGGTAGTAACCACAGCCTAGTGACGTAAACCCCCAGAGACATATTAATAGCAACCCTATGCAGGGAGTGAGACGGCTCGTGGAGACTCGTGCCATGGTTTCGGGGTATCGGCTCTTTTGGGGAGATGTCTAAGTATATAAAAAACTAAGGGCCCAAGGAAGCTTTGATACGCCCCCAGGTCAAGTCCTCGATGGCAGTGGCCCTTGCCGGTGGTTCGAGCCACAGATCAGTGAACCGCTCCGACAAGCGGAAGGCATTAAAAGCACCTGACAGGGACCACTTCGCATCGAACAACTCGGACCGGGTGTCATAGTCGCTGAGTTCCAGATTAAAACCCAACACCTCTTCAGCATGCAGGTCATGAGGCACGCTGAGGAAATCGGCGGTGACGTTGACCCGATTGAACGGTACGAGAGACATCTCGTAACGAGTCACACCTGGGCCTCCGCTGTCTCCCTCGTATCGAACATGCGCTTCCGTGTAGGGGCCGTCGGCGAGCGCGTACCAGCCAGCTGCAGAGAAATTGACAAACTCCTCGCCGTCTTCATGGGGTCCGGCCAGAACGAAGTGATTCGCCTCAGCGCCATTTCGTGCCAGTTGCTCCTGCGGACCGAGGTCAGAAAAGTCCGCAAACTGCCCCCCTGAATGGTCGGCATCAATAAACACTTCAAGATCGTCATCCTGAAAGATCTTTGTCACGGCCGTTCCCGCTGGTCGATCCACCTGGTGGATGTCATCGACAACCTCGACCGCCACATAGAGACGGTTTGCAGAGTCACTCCAGCCAATCCACACCTTCACATCGAAATCTTCGGTGTCGATGTCGGCACCGGTGACCAGATCATTAAAAGCAGACATCCGCAGGGCGGGCGTCAGGCCCTCCCAGTCGCTCAAGTCACCATCGACCAGAGGCAACGCACCCGCATCCAAATGCACGGCCGTCACTCTCGATCCCGGGGGCTGGTGCCCTGATAATGGCGCCGACAACAGCATCGAGACCAGAACAGCTGTACAGGTGGGCGGGATGAGCGTCCTCACTATAAGTCGGTGTCGTCCGCGTGTCAATGTGCAAATCACCTTCCGGGTGAAACGGGGTGCGGCTCTGGCTCTGGCTCTGGCTCTGGCTCTGGCCATGGACCCCAATCCGGACAAACCCCGTTGGTCAATGTATGTTTTCAACATATGTTGTCCGGGCATATGACAAAAGAGCCATTAGGCAGGGCCGGTGACCACCGGCGACTGGCAGCGCTGGTCGGCGGGGCCTTCCTGGTTCGGATTGTCTACATGCTGGAGAGTCGCTCCGGCAACCCGTTCTTTGATGCTCCGGTTGTCGACGCCCAGAGCTATATGGACCTGGCGCGAGTCATAGTCGCCGGAGATTGGCTCGCCGGTGATGCCCCGTTCTGGCAGCCTCCTGGATTCCCTTACTTGCTGGCGGCGCTTCTCAGCCTTTTCGGTGATAGCGTTTTCACGGCCGTACGGGTCACCCACGCCTTGCTGGGCGCGGGCTCAACCTGGCTCGTGTTCAGGCTGGGGCAGCGCGCGTGTGGCACATCCACGGCGACTCTCGCCGCCTGTTTCACTGCACTCAATGGCCCCCTGCTCTATTTCGAGGGCGAATTGCTCTCTGTTGCGCTGGAAGTCTTTCTCAACCTGGCCTTCCTGCTGGCACTGGTACGGGCTGTCGAAAGCGACCGACTGCCAGCGTGGGCGATGGCCGGGTTGATTGCAGGGGCAGCGGCGATCACGCGGCCAAACATTCTCCTCTTTGTGGTCATCGCCGCTATGGTGCACTTGTTCCGCGCCACTCTGGACAACCGGTGGCGGGTCGGTGGCCGCCTGGCGATTGCTGCCGCGGGCTTGCTCGTCATCATCGCCCCGGTCACCATACGAAACGCCGTTGTTGGTGGAGAATTCGTTCTCGTCTCGGCCAATGGGGGGGTCAATTTCCATCTCGGCAATCACGCCCGGCAAGACAGCATGGTTGCCATCCACCCCGGAATCCATTGGGAACGCCTTGTTGCGGAGCCACTGGCGGCGGGTTACATCACAGCCGGTGAGCGCTCACACTACTTCTACGGACGTGGCCTTGAATCGATCCTTGCCGACCCACTGCGCTGGTTCGGACTGTTGGGTCACAAGACTTGGCAGTTGCTGCAAGGCCCGGAAATCAAGCGCAATCAGGACGTCTACTACGCCAGGGAACACTCGTTGTTGCTGGCCATCCTGCTCTGGGATCGGTGGCTTTCGTTTCCGCACGGCCTGTTGGCCCCCCTCGCGCTGCTGGGGCTGATACTGACCTGGCGTCAACACCACCCCGCCCTTCACGTCATGCGACTGTTTCTCGCCGGGTATGCGGGCTCCGTGCTGTTGTTCTTCGTCAGCAGTCGCTACCGCGTGCCGTTGGTCCCAGTGGCCTCCATATTCGCCGCTGCCGGCCTGCAGGATCTGCTCGCTCGCATCAGAGCCAGGCGCTGGCAACGCTGGGCCGTCCCAGCGGGGGGGCTGCTGGCCGCTGTTCTGTTGGTCAACATTCCGCGGGCACCCGCCCTCGAGCAAGACGCTCAACTGCAGCACGATCTTGGCGAAGTGCTGCTGCGCAAGCACGAATACGCAGCCTCGGCAGCACACTCAAGACAGGCGTTGGTCGTGGAGTCGAACTACCCTTCCGCCTGGCACAATCTTGCTGTTGCGCTGCTGGCACTGGAGCAACCCCTGCAGGCTGAGGAGGCGGCGCGGCGCGCCCTGGCACTGCATCCCGCCCGAGTTGATACGCGGATTGTGCTGGCACGAGCCCTGATTGTCCGGGGCAGACTCCCCCTGGCGTTGGACCAGTTGCGGCAGGCAGCCGAAGAGGAATCTGGCAGTGGTGATGTCCGCTACGCAATTGGGCGACTGTTGCTCCAAATGGACAGGCCCCGGGAGGCTCTGCCTCACCTTGAAGAAGCTGCCAGAATCCTGCCGCGCGACTACTGGGCGCATTACGACCTGGGCCGCGCCTGCCACCTGCTGGGGCGCTTCAGCGGGGCCCTGGCAGCCTTCGAACAGGCGGCCCGGATTGATCCGGCGCGTGCCGACGCCCTGAGTGCTGCCGGCGCCGTGGCTCTATCTGCAGCAAACGTCCCAACAGCTCGGGACTATCTGCAGCGCGCCCTCCTGGCGGACGCAGGATATCTACCGGCCCGCATCAACCTGGGACTGCTCGAGATCGGTGCTGGCAGATATGAAATCGGTATCGAGTTGCTGGAGGCAACTGTCCGGCTGGCATCGAATCCGGCCCCTTTGTGGTCGAGCCTCGCGCAAGCGTACCTGGCAACAGGGGAGACAGAAAAAGCCCGGGCAGCCATGGCGGCTGCCCGGGCCCGATAGGGTCCGAGGCTACTGAAGGGGTGGAAGCTCAATCAATAGGCGACGGCAATCGTTCCAAGATGTTCCTTGTTGCCATCGGTGTCACTGTCGACAAATAACCGATACATGTAGATCCCCGGTGGCACCAGATTGCCGGCTTCATCCCGCCCATCCCAATCGACGGCCAACTCCCCTGCCGTTGCCGGTGTGACGATCCTGCGGACCTCGCCGCCCGTCAGACTGTAGACCGTGATGGAAATGTCTGTCGCCGCCGTCAACAAGTACACATCAAAGGTCCATTTGGCGGCATCGTTGATGCCGTCACCATTGGGTGTGAAGGGGTTGGGCGAGACACTCTGCACGGTGACGGAACGACTCGCTCCGGGCACGGTGACGCGGACGGCGTCGGACGGAAGCCGGTCCGACGCGTTTCCGGGTTGTGTGGGTTGCTGGAGATCCTGTGTCGTTGACTCGTTCCAGATCCAGCTGTCAAAACCCGTCAGCAGCCGATACACAGGTGTCGTCAAGCCGATCTCGATCTCGCGGTCCTGCCCCCGAGGAAAATCAACGGCAGTAAATAACCGCGTCTTGATCCCGATTTTGTATAGGGCCACCGAAGAGTCGAAGTAGGTCGCCGCCGCAAATCGCGAGCCGCTGCCGACTGACATGGTGTCGAGCCACGTCTTGCTGGCGAGTCGTTCCCTGACCCAGGCGGCAGCATCCGCCTCCGTCAGACTACCTGGCGGTACAGGCTGGACGCGTTCCCAACGCAGATCGTCAACAAAAAACGAGTCCAGCGTCGCCTGCGGGGAGGGCACCGCGATATCGATGCGATTGAATCCGACATCCGTCGTGGAGACGTCCGGCTTCAGGACATAACTGAATCCGGAGGCCAATCCCAGAACTGCCGCCGTGTCCGGAAAGATTTCGGCCAGGATCCCACGACTCACGACAGGGCTGGAAAAGTCGAACTCCAGAAAATCGAGGCTGATGCCACTATCCTCGCCACTGATGAAGTTCAACTGAAACTGGATGTAGCGGTGCAGGGGTGGCAGTGGCAGTAAGATCCCTCCCCCTGTTGCACCTTCAGCGACCTGCCCATCGGTGAAATCAAACGGCGCCGACCACGCCGTCCATCCTCCGGGACTGCCGTCCCTGTCGGTGACAAGGTTGGCGGGCAGATCCTTGACCGGAGTCCGTTCCAGACCGGACAACTGGGTATAGCTGAACAACTCGAGACGGCTGCCCGGTGCGGGCCAATCAGCAACGATGGATGGTCCAGTGAAAGGCGACACAACACCACGACCAAGCTTGCGTTGGTAGATCCGCGTATCGAGGCTCGTGCCGGAGCGCACGCGGATCTGCAGGTCCGCCTCGTCTCCCTCGATCTTGCCTGACCACCGTACCCGTCCCCAGGTGACGGGGTTTCCAACCGCGTTGGCATCGAACTGTGACGTCACCCTGTTGGACGCGAGTTCAGAGGTAGAAATCGTCCCATCATCATTGCTGTCGAGAGTCTGCACCGTTTCGAGAGCAATGGGGCGGTCGGCATCTTGAAGATCGAAGTAGCGGCGATACCGCGGTTGCGGGGTGCCGACATCGATGATCTCGGTCACATACGCAGCGTCGAGAGCATAGCCGTGCCCGTAGGCTTCGAACTCAGCCAATTCCCAGGTCTGCCCTTCCGGCATCTGACTGGAGAAATTCAGGATGCGGGCCCTCTTCGGCGGAAACTCTTCGTCCTCGCCAAAGCGATACTCTTTGATCGGGGGGCGAGTCTGGTCCGTCTGCCGTGGAATAATCGGGTCGATGGCAACCATACTCGTTCGCAACTCGTCGAGAAAGAAGGTCGTGCGATAGTGGTTTTCCAGGTCGCCGGCGTACAGAACATCAAAGGTCGTCGGCGTTCGGTCCGGGAAGTCGGGCCGGGGCCGCATGCGGATAAGATCCAGCCAGTACAGCGCCAGGAAATGCACGCGAAAGTAGGCCGACGAGGAGCGCTGAGAAACCGCTCTGGCCGTGAAGATGTTGCCATCAGCTACCTGTCCGTGGCCTGACGTTCCACCGTGCGACGTACCCGTAAGCGTCTGCCCCCAGACCTGTGAATCCGTTGGATCGATGTTGCTGAACTCGCCGCTGAGGAAGCGATCGATCGTCAGCAAGCTGATGTTGCGTGACGGGTCAAGGCGGATGGGGCGGAGCCAATCAGAAGGGGTAAAGCGACGGTTCGCTGCGGTCGCAGTGACTGCCGTCCCATCAGGAAGCTCCGCTGTATAGAGGGACGCACCGGCATCCCACACAAACGCCAACTGTGACTTCTGAATTTCAGTCAGGTCGCCCGCATTATAGGAGAAGGTGCGCACCAACCAGGAGGCTGGCAGCGGGCCATGGGGACCCTCCGGATCCTCGTCGACCAGGCCGTCCTCGTCATTGTCGATGCCATCGATCGGGTCCTCATTGAAGCTGACATCGTGATCATCGTCGCCCCATCCGTAGCCTGGCCCCGTGGGATCCGCTGCAGATTCAGCTGCTGTCGCGTAGCGGAAGTACGGTGCACCCGTCAGTTCGTTGCGCAGCGCCGGGTCGTAGATGATGCCGCCTGTGCGCATGCCGTCTTCATTGAGCAGGCCATCACCATCATTGTCGAACTGGGGATCGGCGCCGTCCTCGTCAATTGTTCCGTCCCGATCGTTGTCGATACCATCCGCGGGATCTTCGTTGAACAGACCGTCGCCATCGTTATCAACTACGTCGACAGGGTCCTCATCAATCGAACCGTCACCGTCGTCGTCAACAACGATTTCCGTCGCGTGGGCGCCACCCCAGACATAATCTGGTTTGAAGGACTCACCCGCATTGAGCATGAAGCTGACTGGATACAGCTCCCAGGGCTGGCCAGCATCCCCAACTCGCCAGGCCTTGCCCTCGGCGGGCCCTGGCGCAAGTCCGGCCAGGGCCACTGCTCCCAGAGCAATGAAGCCCCGGACGGTCATGCACGGGGTTGCTGTGCCAGGGGCACCGGCGTTCCTGACGCTTTGACGGCGGTTTCGCATCATGTTCCTCACTGAACTGTAAGTTGCCCTCCGAGGGGCACCACACGGAGGAGCGGTAGCCGAAGCCGGAAGTAGGTCCGGACGGCCGAGAAGAGTCTGGCACTGGGTAAATGAAAGCATGGGGCACTGAAGATCGCAACACGGATCATGAAGTCAATCAAAGTCCCTGCAGCCCCCTGAGAGCTCGTTGATTGCCGGCCTCAACTCGCAGAGCCGCTTGATACGCCTCGCGCGCCGCCTGATGTCGGGCGAGAGCGCGGTTTACATCACCAAGATTTACCCAGGCCCGAGCATAGTCGGGCTGGAGCATCACAGCCCGTTCATACCACTCAACGGCCTTCTTCAGCTCTTTCTTCTGGGTCCACGCCACGCCGAGATTGTTGGCCAACTGTGCCTCCTGGGGGGCCACCTCGAAGCCCCTCTCGAAGACGCGGATCGCAGCATCCCACTGTTTTTTCCTAAGCTGGAACTTACCCCACTCATTGTACACCAATGGGTTGTCCGGCTCAATGCTGGTGGCGATCTCGAAGTGTCTGTCCGCCTCCTCAACCAACCCCTTCTGGGCGTTCACTTCCGCCAGGTGCAGATGGCCGGCAAGGAAGCCAGGATCGGCGAGGACGGCGTGCTCAAAGGCCCTCAAGGCGTCGTCATACAAACCACGAGATTGGTGGATCTTCCCCAGCCGCAACTGCATTCGCGCATCATCCGGAACGACTGCCAGGGCGTCCTGATACAGGGCGGCAGCCCCGATCTGGTCTGCTGCCCGCTCCATTTCGTTCCCTGCCGCCGTCGCCAGTTCGGGATACAGCCGATGGACCTCCATGTCGGCGGGCGACATCTGTGCCGCACGCCTCATGAGTTCTACCGCCTCACGGAGATTGCCCTTGTTCATTCTCACACGGGCTGTGCGGGCCAGTGCTCGGGCCATCCAGGCTTGCCGCAGCGGTTCTCCGATCTCTGCATCGACAAGGACCTTTGCCAGAGAGACGGGGCGGTACGGGTCGAGATCTTGCGGCCCAAACAACCCGGTTCCACCGATGAGTCCCTCTGCCAGTCCGTAGGGTGCAGAAAACTCAAGTGTCGCATTGTCGTCGGTATTGAGGCCCGCCCCGGCAGCGAAACGTCGCAGGTCAGCATCAGCTGCGACAAAGGAGCTGAGGATCTGTTCCGCTGTGCCAACGCCGATGCGTCCAAGATCTGTCTGCAACTGCCGGGTCTCGACCCGCGCCGACAGTTGCTGCAGGGACAGGGGCACCGGAGACTGGCTGCCGATCAGGAAGTAGTCCCCCCCGGGTACCGACTCCCACAGAGACACATGCGGAAAGACGTGGACAAAAGTATTGACGATCGTGCGGAAATCTTCGGTCGCCATGGAATAGGCTTGCACCCAGCTGCACATGATACCGTCAGCAGCAAGCTTTGTGCGGCAGGCCTCAAAAAACTCGACCGTGAACAGATCCGCCATCCCCGCGATCCAGAGATTCGACGGCTGCGAGATGATCACATCGAAGACGGCATCCGCATGGGCCATGTGATTGCGGCCATCACCGATCGTCATATGCACGCGGGGGTCTGCCAACGCATCCCCATTGACCTCGCGGAAGAAACTTGCCGCGCGCACAACCTCTGGCGAAATCTCGACACACTCGATCCGCTGCACGGCATGACGTTCCAGAGCCCCGAGAGAGATGCCACTACCAAGTCCGATCAGCAGAGCGTCGATGGGGTCAGGATGTAACAGAGCCGGAAGATGCGAGAGCAACGACTGTGAGCGCAGGTCCCCCCGCGAAGAGGCGTCGGTCTTGCCATTCACCTTGAGATACAGTTGCCCCCCGCTTTCGACGACCGTCACCGTCGCTGTCAGGCCCTCCTCCTCGTAGAGCAACTGACGACTGCCCGCCATGACCTTGTCGAGGCGGGCACCCTGCGTACGGGCGTTGGCCTTATAGCGATAGGCATAGAGATAGGGGGCGCTGTTGAGCAGGTTCGTATCCCATGCAGGCGCAAGGGCGATCCCAGAGAGCAGGACAACCCCTGTAGCGGCGACACAGGCCCAGCGGAAGCGTTGGGTCCGCCAGTCGCTGAGTAACAGGAAGATGCACCCGAGGGCCGCGTTGAGTCCCACAGCCAGGAGAATAGAGGCGCGCACGCCGACCAGTGGGATCAACACGAAACCGGCAACGAAGGAGCCAATGACGGAACCCAGTGTGTTGGCCGCGTAGGCCTCACCTACCGAGCGGCCAATGCCTGACAGATCCCGGGCGTAGATCCGTGCCACCGTGGGAAACACCGCTCCCATGGCGAAAGTCGGAATGAGCATGAGCAGGAACACCGTAACGAATTGCGCGGTGTGCAGAGCGCCAAAGGAATCGGCCCAACTGGTGACCAATTCGACAACGAGGGGTGGCGCGATGCCAAAGAGAGGGACGATTGCCAGACAGGCAACGGCGACAACGAGTTGCAGGCCCCCAAGAAACAGCACAGGGCGGCGACGTCGATCGATGAAACTGGACAGGGCCACCGCGCCGAGTCCGAGACCGGCAATGAAGGCAACCAACATCAAGGTGAAGGCATAGACGGACGAACCCATCAACTGCGTCAACGTTCGGGTCCAGGCCACTTCATAGACCATGGAGGCGGCACCTGCTGCGCCAAGCCCGATCACAACGACGAGCCGCAGAGGATCACGCGGGACAGCGGGATCTGCCATTGACGCCGTCGACACGGCGACGGGCCCCTGTCGACGGTCCAGCAGCAGGGAGATGATACCGATGCTGAAGCTGCCTGCGGCAGCAGTGAACAGCGTTGCCTGTACGCCGCCCAAAGGCACAAAGGCAAATCCCGCCGCTGCCGCGCCCAGGGCCGCACCAATCGTGTTGATACCGTAGAGTTGCCCGACGTCGCGTCCGACCCACTTCAGGCCCTGCGTCAGGTAGCTGATCAGCAGCGGCAGGGTGGCACCCATCATCGTCGCCGGTGGCAGCAGCAGTGCGCAACTGATGGCGAAGCGGCCACAAGCCAGGACCGGTCCATTGTCAGCGAAGTTCTGATAGAGCCATCCGTACAGCGGATCGGCGGGTACCATGAGGAACGGCAGAAGGATCGCGTAGGCGCCGACAAGCAACTCAAGCACGCCGTAGGCACGCAGGGGGCGAGATATGCGCTCGACGACGCGCCCGGCAACAAATGACCCGAATGCGAGGCCACCCATGAAGGCAGTAAGAACCGTCGCCGAGGTGTAAACCGTATTGCCCATGATGATGCGGAACTGCCGCATCCAGGTGATCTCGTAGACCAGACCCAGTGCTCCGGAAACAAAGAACAAAGCGAATACTACCCACCGCCGGGGCATGCTACGAACCCTTCCTGAGCGACTCGACAAGCTGCTCGAAATAGGGGTTTCCTCCCGTATCGGCGGCAGCCATAGTCGCCAACCGCCGAGCATCCTCGATGCGCCCTGATGCGATCAGTTCCTTCGCCAGCAAAGGAAACAGCGAAAACAGGAAGGGTCGCCGGAAGCCATCCGCCAGGAAGGCGCGCTCAAGCCCGACAAGGGCCGGCTCGGAATGCCCCAGGAAGTGATGCAGGCTGCCCCGGACAAAGTCGACGAAGGCGGGATCGACATCAGGAGCAGATTCGACAAAGCGGGCGCGATCCAGTGCCTCGCCAAGCTCGCCTTCGACTTCTGCAGGAGCCACTCCTGTCAACTGCGCACACCAACCAAGTTGCACCGCCGACCACAGATCTGCACGTGGCGTGAAGGGGGCCTCGAGCCGTGCCGCCCGATAGTGTCGCAAAGCATGGTCGAAATACCCTTCGGCGTAGAGCTGATCTGCCAGATCCAGCGCCAGGGGGACCTCCTGACGATGACTCATCCAACGCTGTGCCCCCTGTTGTTCGGCCGACGACAGGGCTTGATAACCGCTAACCGCGCGTTGCCGGAAACGTTGTGCGGCATCACGGTTGAAGCGGTCCATTGGTGGCGACCCAAGCAATTCAGCCATGGCCTGGTCCACACGTACCACCTCTGCAGGCACGTATCCCTGTTTCCGAACGTACTCCGCGTCTGCTTGCAGCCGGTCCATTGCCTCGCCGTCGCTCACAGCTCGGGCCATGGTTCTCGCCAGCAGTGCCTGTCCGCGAAGGGTCGGGTGCACATGATCAACAAGCAGATCAAACCCCGGACGTGCCGGACGGGAAGCGGCAACGAAGGCAGCTTCTACATCGGCCAGATCGACATGGTGGCGACGCGCAACGTCGCGGATGGCCTGATTGTGGGCGGATGGCGCGCGCCAGGGCATCGTATCGAGATTGCGGGCGCGTATGAAACAGCTGTCCGCTTCTTCGTCCCGTCCCTGACGCCGCAGTGCCTGACCCTTCAGGAAGGCAAGCCAGGCGGAGTCGCGGAAAAGCATGTCAGCCGCTTCGAGTCGGACAAGCGCGGTCGACGCTGCAGGTGCCCCTGGCGTCCGCAGGGCAACACGGGCCGCCTCGACATGCTCCGACCACAGGAGGCCGGCCGCCGTCGACTGGTCCGGTGAGGACGAACCAGCGGGGGCAAATCCCTCGTCGTTTGCCGTCAGGGTGCACAACACGGGTCTGACGCCTGACGCGCGGCAGGTCATGACAGCGTCGGCCAGGTTGCGAGTCAGTTGCTCGACAGCATTCTGGCGACGTCCGTCCAGCAATGCAACCTGTCCCCGACGAGCCATGGTTTCCAGCAATTGCCCCGATGAGACCCGCGTGCCCCCGGCCCAGTCCATCATTGACTTGAGTGCACGCGGCAGGCGCCAGGACATGAGGCCGTAATGACTCCTTGTCGACCACTCTGAGGTCCCTGCACCAGCCCCGTAGATGCCGTAGTACTCGTTGTGTCCGGAGTAGATGACGACGACGTCGGGTTGCAGTTCCATGGCGGCATCGACGCTCTTTGCGACGGCGAAACTGGCGATGGAAGTGATACCCAGATTGAACACCTCAACCACTTGCCCGGGCAGGACGTCCGTGAGCATGGCTTGCAGAAGCGCGGGTGCAGCCAGACGATGGGGATGCGGATACCCCTGCACGGTGGAGGCCCCGGCGACGACGACGCGAAAGGTCTTGTTCCTGTCGACCTCAAGATAGGGTTCAGCCCGCATCCGACCGCTGGCAACCAGGGAACCCTCATACCGCTCGTGAAAGAATCTCTCAGGGAATACGGCGTTCGTGCTTCGCAGCACGTCGCCCTCGGAGCGGGCCAGGGTCAACAGGAGGGGCGGGTTTCCTGTGCCGGGGACAAGGTGCAGTACCCCCTCAACGACTAGAAGAAACAACAGGGGTGTACCCAGCAGAACCGCTCGGAACCCCCAGACTTTCATGAGCAGCCGGCGTCGTCAGTTGTACGTCGAGACTTGCACATCGTCGTGTCTGCCTCTCCAGCGGAACCGTACATGGCAGCCGCCCGGAAGGTCAGACCCTCCGGGCGGATATCGATAAAATCAGGAGCGCGCCATCAACCGTTGGCCGACGCTTTCCGCCCCTAACGATTGCTGAGTTCGACCGAACCGTCAGGAAATTTGCGTCCCACCTCACGCTCGAAGTGAAACGGAATGTCAACTGCCTCGACAGGTTCGCCACGGTAGTCGAAGCGGATGACGAGATCTTTCACCACCACAGTCATGTCGGAAACATCCGTATGCAGAGGTTGAAAGAGCACATACCCCTCCAGTTCCTGCCCGGAGAAGATATCCTGCCGGCGGAACATGGTCGACTGCAGGATCGCGCGACGCTCCTTGTACACCCCGTACTCGTTGCCTCGGTAACCGATGGCGTAGGCGCGAAAGTAGCGGTCCAACTGCTTCATGGTGAGATCGTAGTACTGGCGCTCGTTCGTGCTCTCCAGCACGATGTCACCCAGGACTCGAACCTTTGGATACTGATAGTTCTTGACGCCGAGCATGAACACAGAGAACCGCTGCTTGTCGTCACCGGAGTAAAAATCTTCGACACCACCGTACGTGAACGGGTTCTCGCTGTACGGACCAAGGTCGCCGCCGCCGAACTGACGATTGAGTTCCTCGTCCGTGACGGGTCGCATGCGTACCTCAAGGCGGTCCTGAATCCAGGTGATAGTCCCGTCATCTGCAACCGTCATATTCGGCCCCTGCGCCGCTTCGACACTGGGGCGGACCTCGCCGGTATACGGACGCCAGGCACAACCGGCCCCGACGCACAGCGCCACCAGCGTCGTTAACAGTGCTGCTCGCTGAATCGTCTTCATGCCTAGAAACTCCCGAAGCCTGCGTACATGGCGAAGAAGATGAACGTTTCCGTTTGTGCGTCCTCAAGGATATCGATATCGATCCGCGAGACGCGCAGACCGAATTCCGTGAAGACTTCATACCCCTGATAGGCGGTTCGGTTCATGACCTGCAGAGCACCAACCAATTCGTTACGCGGCGAGCCCTCGAGGGTCTCTTTGGCGCTGTCACGGAACTGCTTGGTCCACAGATACTCGGTCCCCAACTGCAGCGCACTGCGCGAAAGGAACGGGAAACGCATGATCAGGAAAGCCGACTCACGAAGTTCTGTCGTCGCCCGCTGGAACTGACTCTCCTTCAGCGACGGTACCAGACGCTGGAATTCACTCTTCCAGCGAGGCTGGATCGTCACACCGCCCAACTGGTGCGTGTAATCTGCTTTGTTGATCAGACCGAGGAAACTTGCCGTCTCACGAATATCCTCGGATGGCAGGACACGACGGCTGGCGATCTGATCTTGGTAGTCGATCTGATCAATGAACTCGTACTTGAATTTGTTGATCACGTTGATCGACTCCCACCGCTTGACGTCAAACTGGGCGTACACGGTGTTGGCCCAGGCATCTCGCATTGGCAATGGGTCTTCGAAGGGAACAATCTCGCCGGCGATCCCGTCGGCAATGCGCCAGACCAGCAGGTTGTCTTTGATATCATCCTGCACGCGGCGGAGATTCTCGTACACCCGCAACTTGCCGAGTCTGGCGAAGTCGCGCTCGTAGGTCACGAGGGCATAGGTCGTCTGGTTGTCACGATCATCAGCCAGCTGCCTCTCGTCGAGACGGCCCACGGTGAGCTTTGCCCAGGGACCCATGAAAGCCCCTCCGTAGATATTGTATCCACGCCGGTCGCGTCGGTACGGATAATCGGGCTCATCATCATTCTCAAAGCGGTCGGAAACGCCGTTGTTGTTCATGTCCACGCCGAAGAGGAACTCAGGCCGGTCGACGTTGTAGCGCAGGAACGGTTCTTCCCAGTCCGGCTTCAGGTTCGGGCGCACCAACTCAACATTGTTCTGGTTGTAGTCAGCGATGAAGTCGTTGTTCTCATCCCATCCGGGAAATACGAACCGGTCGGCGCTGGCGCCGGAGCCAATCCGCTGCCAGTCCACCTGACGATCCTGATCATCGTTGTCGTCAACCATCTCGAAGATGGCCTGCGTCTGGGAATCGTAGTCAATCGGACCGGTGTCACCACGCTGCATGGCCAAGTACGAACTCGTGCTGTAATCCGGGTCCATGCTGTAGGCTTCGCCGAAGAAATAGAAGGGATAGGGCTTGCGCGAGACGTTGATCATCCACGCATCCGCCTCTTCTACAGCGTGATTGTGGTCCGTCGCGTCGACCTCAGCAAAACGCGGGAACCGCTTGTGCTGGCGATTGCGGTCCCACTCCCCCATGACGTCGAAGCCGAAGGCATCGCGTGCTTCGACGGTGAATCCAAAGATCTCGTTCGCTGTTGGCAGACCGTACTCAATCCGGACGAAGCGCTGGTTTGAGCCATCCTTGACGTTACCCGGTGCACGAATTGTGCGCTCTGGCATACCCTCGGACAGAAATACCGGCTGATTCAGCTGGTTCGTCTGATTATTCGAAGTGATGTCGATGCGATAGTCGTTGGCCACCAGCAGGCGAAATTCGACGGCGGCGATATCTGCCGGTTGCGGTCCGACGCCAGCCGCCTTGTACTCGGGACCATCGAATTCGTACCGCAGAGTGATCGTCTCACGTCCATCGGCGGTGCGGAAGCCCTCGCGCTGGAAACCACCCTCGAGAACAGGTGTGTATTCAAGGATGGGACTCTCGGTGCCGTCCTTCTGCTTCAGGCGACGACGGTTGGAAATCTTGTGGCCCTCGCTGTCGGTGATGATCACCTCTTCGAGGAAGAAGGCGGCGCCACCCACCAGATCCTGTGGCGAATCGTCGCTCAGTCGAATCTGCACTTCCGTGATATCCGCGTTCTGTGCTTCCGTCAAGGATCCCTGGAGGGGATTGCCCTGGAATGCCTGGCCACGTGTCCGGGCATTGAAGGCGTTCACGTACGTGGCGCCGATCTTGACAAAGTCGCCGATCTGTGCCGTCGTCCGTCCACCAAGAAGATTGGTCACGTTGGACTTCTCGTTCGGCTCTGTGCCGGTGCTGCGGAAACCACTGGGCCGGGAGGCAATGACAGTTGCTTCGTATTTGTCGGAGGCCAGATCCACCTGAATGCCGTCAAACAGCGGTTTGGCGAAGGTCATTGGCGTCAGAGTCGTACGGATCTCGTTGCCGACGGTGACGGAAGCGTGGTACTGCCCCTTGGCGTCTGACGCAACAACGAGGTTGCTGAAGAACTGACCGAACTGATTGGTCTTCAGCAGGCGACTTCCGGCAGCCTCTGGTTCGGAGACGGTCCAGTTGAATACCAGCCAGCCCTTGGTGATAAAACTGCCGTAGACATCGTAGAAATAGTCACCCTCGATGCTGGTATTGACGTAGCGCTCGTACTGGTTCCGCGCGTAGTTGCTGTACTCCCACTGATTCCAGCCGTAGTCGTTGAACAACTCCTGCGGCACATACCATTTCTTCACGGCTGGATCGAGGGCCCCGAAGAGAACTCCCGGGCCATACGGATCAAAGCTCACTTCGCCGCCCCGCCGGACGCCGAGTCGAGTTCCGACATCGTCCTGGGCGACTACCGGAACGGCAGTCACCATGGCGCATAAAACGAGGAGCACCCAGGCTCGTCTGTTCACGCTACCCTCCCTTTTCATTGTCTTGCCTGCTCTGGCCCCAGAGATCCGGACCGGTCAATGAACCACTGCGATCCCTGAAGCTGGTTGAAGGTATCAGCCCCCGTATCGAACGCCGGGTTCAACACCATCAATACACTACGTTGACGATCTGCACCGCTTCCAGGTCTTCGTTGTCGGTTTCCAACTTGACCCGGGCAATGTAGATACCAGGAGGCACCAGGTCACCTGTATCACCTGATCCATCCCACGAAAAGTTGACTGTGCCGCTCTGCGTCTGGTTCAAGCCAGTTGACGACACTGCTGTGGCCACACGCCGACCGGAAAGATCGAAGATGGCGACCTCAACAGGACGATCATCTCTGATGATAAGCACGGTAAATTCGATATCAAGACGATCATTGATGCCATCACCATTGGGCGAAAAGACCGATGGGATGCTGATCTCGTCGATAATACGATCCACCTGAAGCACGGTCGGACGAGCGGTACCGCTATCGACCAACTCCGTGGCATCGCGCCCCTCGGACTCGACACGTTGGAAGATGGCCGACGATCGAGAGTTGCGCACCAGAGCGAGGAACTCGCTTCCCGCCCGCAGAGTCTGCGTCTCGAACTGCAGTTCTACCAGAACATTCTCCCCATCAGCCAGTTCGACATTGACGGGACCCGGAAACAGAACTTTCAAAGAATCACCAACACTGTGAACGGCGATCTGATTGCCTTCCGCGTCTGCAAACAGACTGTCGCCGGCAATCGGAAGATAGGCTCGATCGAACGTCGAGGTCACGGCCCGTCGATCGGCCGCACTGGAAGATCCAGCCCGATCCTCGACGCTGACCCGGCCAAGACGAATTCCCGATGGACGGGCTCGTGCCGGCGTCAGCAACAGCAGTTCATCGAACCCACCAGAGGCTTCCACTGCATTCGGATCGGGTCCTGCAGCCCTGACAAAGAACACATACGGTGTCTGACGCAAGGGCTCCACGTTCAGCGGCGGCACGTAATCCAACCGCGTGGGAATGAGGTCGGACAAGGGCCGAACCATCCCGGTGTCGGTCAGCAGCGCCAGTTCACCGGCAAGATCGGTGCTGATCGGTGGTGCCAGATCAACCCGCAGGGACCGAATCCGTGCTGTCACGTTGGGATCTTCAGACAGAATCGACAAGCGGACCTGCAGAAACTTGCGCGGACTCGGCGATGTGATCGCCGCACGGTTCTCTCCCCGAGTCGGGGTATAGGCCTCGCTCCAGGCGCTCCACCCGGCAAAAAACGGGGTGATGAGCAGGCTGGGATCCTGGCGCGGCATGGCGACTTTCTTGCCGTCCTCATCGATCAACAGATCGCCATCGTTGTCGATGCCATCGATGGGATCTTCGTCCTCTGCACCATCACCATCATCGTCAACTCGGCGCGCGTGCTTGCTGATGGTAATGACGCCGGGACCGCGGATCTGCTGTGGGCCGCCAATATCACCAGCAAAGCCATCTTCATCGATGCGGCGATCGCCATCGTTGTCGATGCCATCGATGGGGTCCTCGTTGGTCGCTCCATCCCCATCGTCGTCACCGGCGCTATGCGCCCGCAGCGTGAATGTTTCGGTTGTCAGCAGAGCATCCCAGGCATCGAACTGTGACCACAAGTCCACCACAGCAAGGTAATCGACCAGGTCAATTTCGAACTTGCGCTCACTCGCCGTGCCCGCCCCGGTGATCTGGTAGTAGGTGAAGAGTGAGTCGATCGTGTCGCTTGAGCGGGTCTGGATCTGCAAGTCAACTTCGGGGTGCTCTGACAAGGGTTCGGAACGTTCGGTGACCTGTCCGGTAATCTCATCGACCTCGCGGACGATGGCGTCAGCCTCCCAATGGATCTCTGACAGCACCCGCCGTTCACGAACATTGATAGCTTCGGCGCTGGTCACGCCCGGCAGGAGCACGATCTCGGGCGAAGTGAAACTGACCTCAGCCGGATACCCGTGGCCGAACATCTGCAATTCGTTGAAATGGCCAGGAGCGCTGTACGCACCCGAAAGCGCACCCGTTGGGTCGTCATTGCGCTGCTGGAAGAAGCGCAGTTTCCGCAGGTCGAACTTCTCCTGCATCATCCGCACGCGAGGGGTGTTGTTGTCCTTGTGGATCTCACTGACC
>CALFPI010000235.1 GCA_937919035.1 uncultured Gemmatimonadaceae bacterium | reverse complement strand
CGAGCCCTGAATGCAGAAACCTGCTGTGAGCATTCACAATCACGGGCCTGGGTCGCTCAGATCCGCGTGCCGTCGGGGATGATGGCATCCTTGGGGATGACAACTATGCCCTCGCGAATATGGAAACCATCGCCGTCAGCTTCAGGGATGCGTGCATCATTGCTGATGATGACGCCCTTGCCGATACGGGCATTCTTGTCAATAATCGCCCGATGGATGATGCTTCCGGCGCCGATGCCGATGTTGGGCACACCCAGTTCCTGATTGCGCCGCTTGTCAGCCTTGGACTCGTACACATCCGCACCCATGATGATGGACTGGTACACGCGAGCCCCCGCACCCATCATCGTCCGCACACCGATCACCGATTGTTCGACCTCAGCATCCACGAGCGTGCAGCCCTCGGCGACGATGCAGTGGTCGATGCGACAGCCCAGCAGACGCGAACCGGCAAGGAAGCGCTGACGCGTATAGATGGGCGCGTCGGGCTTATGGAAGGAGAACTGCGGCTCCGCATCTGTCAGGGCCAGACTGGCCTTGTAGAAGGAACTCATGGTGCCGATGTCGGCCCAGTAGTCATCGAAAGTGTGGGCGAAAACATTGAGTTTTTCGATGGCAGCCGGAATGATGTGCTTGCCGAAATCCGACTGCTCATGCCCCACCAGCAGGCTCGTCAGGACCTGCGGCTCAAAGATGTAGATCCCCATGGAGGCCAGATACTTCGCCTCCGGATCCTCACCGGGCGCGACGGCAAGTTCCAGATCATCAAGTTGGGCGTCGGTCGTGGGCTTCTCGCAGAAGGTGATGATACGCCCCTCGGCATCCACCTTGAGAATACCGAGACCCGAGGCCTGCTCGCGCCGCACGGGCTTGACCGCGATCGATACATCGGCCTGCCGCTGGCGGTGCTCAGCAACGAAGCCCCGGTAATCCATCCGATAGAGGTGGTCCCCCGAAAGGATGAGGACTTCATGACCGCGGCGCGAGTGAATGCGACGCAACTGTTTGCGCACCGCATCCGCCGTACCCTGATACCAATCGGTCGCCTCCATGGTCTGCTCCGCCGCGAGAATCTCGACGAAACCACCGGAAAAACTGTCGAAGCGATACGTGGCAGAAACGTGCCGGTTGAGAGATGCTGAGTTGAACTGCGTCAACACAAAAATCTTGTCCACATCCGAGTGGATGCAGTTGCTGATGGGAATATCAATCAACCGGTACTTGCCACCAATCGGCACAGCCGGCTTGGAGCGGAACTGGGTAAGGGGAAAGAGCCGCATGCCCTGTCCCCCGCCGAGAATGACGCCAATCACATTTCGCATAGTTCATCAATCCCCTCTGACCTAAGATCGACGAGACTGCATTGAAGGCGCAACCCCGTGTAGCCGAATCCCGGCTGCACCTCAGACTTCAGTCCCGGGTGTTGAAATCACGTGGGTGCCAGAGACCAGCTGGACGTCGTGTGGCAACGGCCCGGCCGTTCCCAGTCCTGCGATCCACAGGGTGATGGCGGGATGATCTGTCGCCAGGCGCACGCTGTCGTCGAGGTTCATGTGCAGCAGCGCCGAGCGCATCCCCATCATCAACAACCAGTGATCCGGCACGATGCTGTTGCAGATCTGTCAGCAGACTGACGACACGATCCATCCCCCAACGCCCCGTGCTCGCCAGCCGTGAGGCTCCTCTGCAGACGCCCAGGATATCCTTTGTCCATGGGGACGGCACTGTGAGCCGAAGCAGGAGGAAAATGGATGCCAGCCGAATCATGAGCCTTGTTGTTTGCTGAAGTGAACTCGAAGCATCGGAGCAAGCCATGGACCGGCGCCCGGCGTCTGCCGCAGTGCCTCCAACAGACGCCGGTCCACATCGTACAGGTCTGACGCGGCGCGGATCTCACCCGCTGGCGTGACACTCACCGTCCAATACAGCAGGTAGACCGGCACGGGGGTGGGCAGTTCCACCCGGCCCGTCTCTGCTGAAGCCAGCAGGGCCTCGAACTGCCGCGCTGCGGTGGTCGAAGACCGCAGCAGTTGCCGCACGAGATCAACGATCTCCTCGACACGTACGCAGCCGTGACTCAGATCCCGCCCGAGCTTCGTGAACAGACCAGCACCGGGCGTGTCGTGCAGATAGATAGAGAAAGGATTCTCCAGCTCGAGCTTGATCCTGCCCAGAGGATTGCTGCCCCCGGGGCGTTGCTCGAGGCGGTACTTCGACGAGAACCCGTCTGTCGAAACCCATCTCAGACTGTCCAGGGCCACCCTCTGCCCAGCGTGGTTCCAGGCCTCGAAGCCCTGTTGTTGCAGGGCGCCAAGGCGCAGAGCCCCGCGCTCGGGATCCAGCCCGGGTGCCAGTTCCTCATCAGCGATTCGTGATGGCACCCGCCATGGCGGGTGCACGACAACATGTGTGACCTCGCTGGCAAACTGCGGGGTCTGCCGATACGGCTCACCGACGATGACGCGCCGCGTCTGTCGCTGACCATTGCTGACCAGATCCAGTTCGAAGTCAGCGATACGCACCAGCAGGTACTGACGTCCCAGGTCACGAGGCAGCCAGCGCCAACGCTCCAGATTGGCGCACAGGAGCTCGACCGAGGGTGCCTGATCCTCGGGCGTTTTCCCGGCAGATTCCACGAGCGCCCGTTGCAGACGCCGATACTCGGGGCTGGTTGGTGCCAGCCGCCGCAGATTGATCCCAACCTGGTCGAGGGAGATTGCCGTTTCCAGTAAGCCCGACAGGTCCGTCGATGGCCGACGCACACCCCAGGAGATACTGGCCGCCGTCGGATCAACAGCACCGCGACGCAGATCGTCGGCCAGAGCGAGAAAGGCGGCCGTGAGCCCCACATCCACCGCTGCAGCCGCAGCGGCGTCATGGATGCTGCCGACGCGCAGGGCAGTGACGGCCAGGCGCAACGGTGTACGCCCATACGTTTCCGGATTGAGCCCGTGACGCCAGGCGTTGTCCAGCTCGAGTAGCAGCTCGTCGGCGCGCGCATGTACGCCGCTGACCCCGGTCCATGCCGGTTGCTCATCCCGCCATTGATAGAAGCGGCGCAACCAGGTGTGACGTTGACGGGCTCGCCCCTCATCGGGCGTCGGCAACTGATACAGCAAGCGGTGCAGGGCCTCCGCCGACTCGTCAGTCGGCGGCAGATCTCCCGGTGACAGGCGCCCACAGCCGACACCGATGGCCAGTACCAGCAGTCCCCTGCCAAGGACCACCACCAGCTTCATATCAGTCTGCCAGCAGGAACAACAGAGCTGTAGCGACGCCGAAGTAGATGCACAGTGACAGGATATCGTTCAGTGTCGTGATGAGCGGTCCAGAGGCCACCGCGGGATCGATACCCAGGGCCCGAAAAACGATAGGGATCGTGGCGCCGAGTACCGCGGACAACACGATGGCGGTACACATGGCGATGCCGGCACAGGGCGCCACCAGAGACCCGCCCGTCCACACGTAGGCAACAACGAACTCGATACTACCGAGAAGTAGCCCTGTCGTTGCGGCGACGCGCAGTTCCCGCCAGAGGGTCCGTCGGACCTCGTCCGGATGCAGCACGCCTGTTGCCAGGCTGCGCACGGTTACGGTCGACGTCTGGATCCCTGAGTTGCCGCCCATGGCCATGATGGCCGGCACGAACAACACCAGCGAACTCAAGGATGCCAGCACACCGGAGAAAAGGTCGAGCACACCACCGGACAATAGTGTTCCCAACAGGCAGAGCATCAGCCACGGCAGTCGACGACGCAGGATGCCACGTACACTGCGATTCTCCAGCTCATGCGAGCTGGTGGCAGCCATCTTCAGGTTGTCTTCCGTCGCCTCCTCGTGGATGACGTCGATGATATCATCCACCGTCACCTGGCCGACCAGCATGCCATGCACATCGATGACAGGAAGCACGAGCAGGTCAAAGTCGGCGAAGATCTCGGCGATCTCTTCCTGATCGAGGTCGGCGCGTACGGTGATCGGCTCACGATTGGCGATATCACCCATACGTTCGTCACGGCCCGCCAGCAGCATACGGTGCAGGGATGTCGTGCCCACGAGACGACCCGTGCTGTCGACGACAAAGACAGCCAGGGGCTCCTCTGAATGTTCGTGTGCGCGTTCGCGCAACTGGTCGATTGTAGCGGCAACGGTGAACTCCTGCGGCACCGAAACCAACCGCGAGCTCATGATGCCGCCCCCGGAGTCCTCGGCATGTTCCATCAACTCGCGGACGCTGTCGGCCTCGCCGACTTCCATCAACGACAGGAGCCGCTCGCTGTGTTCCTCCGGGAGATCGGCCAGAACATCGGCGGCATCGTCCGGTGCCATCTCGTCAACGATGCCGAAGAAGGCCTCATCATCGAGTTCGGCGACGACGCTCATCGCTGTCGGTGCGTCGAATTCCACCAGCACGCCAGCTGCCAGCGACTCGGCCAGCAAGCCCAGGCAAAGGGGACGGTCGTCCTCGTCAAGGCGACTGAGCAAGTCGGCCAGGTCGACAGGGTGCTGATTGTTGAGGACGAGGCGAAGTGTCGGCAGGTCCTCAGCCACGAGAGCATCGCGAGTGATTTCTACCAGTACATCACGGCGCTCCTGCAGGCCCCCCTGTGCCAGGCTGCCCGGCGCCAGACTACTGGCAGCCAGAAGCGCCTGTGCTGTCCTATCATTCTTCGGTTCAGTCAAGGGCGGCCATCCTCTGCGATCGAGCAACAGCGAGGGTTCGAATATAGGGGCCGTTGCCGCGCCTGGGAGTACCGCGTAGACTCTCGGTCCACCTGAAGTTGACCCCGGGACACAACTCTTGCTCTGGCTCCTGCTGGCTGCCTGCCTTTCTTTTGGCTTCGGTCAGCTGTTCAAATGGTCGCAGCGGCGTGGCTGTCATGCGCCCACCGTTGTCAGTGCCAACTACATTGCATTGGCGACGGTTCTTGCCGTCTGGCATGGCTGGACCGGGAACGACTTCGCCGCCCCTGCGTCGCTTGTTGTGGGTGGCAGTATGGGGCTGGCTTTTATTGTCGCCATGCTGATCATGACAGCGGCGCTGGAACGCGCGCCCGTCGCCATGGTGCTCACCTCGTTCCGCCTTGCCATCCTGGTCCCCGTCGTCGTTTCCGTCTGGTTGTGGGGCGAATCCCTGTCGATCATGCAGGGGGCAGGGATCCTGCTGGCGCTGGTGTCGCTGGCGCTGATCACCTCCAGCCGCTCACATGGCGTGTCCGGTCCGGTGGGTGCGGCAGCATTGCTCACGGGCCTGCTGGTATTCGGCACCCAGGGCGTGGGTCAGGTATGTCTGCGCTGGGTGCATTACGCCGGCCTGGACGAACAACGACTCACCGTGCTCATGACCTGCGCCGCGACGGCGGGTATGGCCGGTACCATGGTTGTCCTGCTTCAGGGGTACCGCCCACGCTGGCGCGACCTGCAGATGGGCGTCGGCATCGGTCTGTACAACCTGGTCTGCCTGGGGACGATACTGACGGCCCTCAGCAAGCTCGACGGGACCCTGTTCTTCCCTGTGACAGGATGCCTCGTCGTGCTTCTCGACGGCCTCTTCGCCCACTTCTGGTGGGAGGAACGGCTTGGGCGCCTGGGCATCTTCGGTGCCGGTCTTGGCGCGCTCTCGATGCTTCTAGTACTGTAGCTTCACTGGATTGGAGAAGAGAATCGATGGGAGACAGACTCGCAGGGCGTACGGTTCTGGTCACCGGGGCCGCCCGCGGCATCGGCTATGCGATCTGCCGGCGTTTCGCCGCCGAGGGTGCCCGACTGGCGCTGACCGATATCGATGGCGATGGCGTCCGCAACGCTGCGGCAACACTGGGACCGCAACATCTGGCGGCCACTGTTGACGTGGCCGATGTCACCGCCAGCCGCGCCTGCATCACTGGACTGATCGGTGACCTGGGGCACCTGGACATTCTCGTTAACAACGCCGGCTATGCGCGCTACACAACGGCCTTCGAGTGTACCGAGGCGGACTGGGACGGCATGGTCGACGTCAATCTGAAGGGTGTGTTCTTCTGCGCCCAGGCAGTCCTGCCTCATATGCGCGACCGACGCACGGGCAACATCGTCAACATGTCCTCCCTGGCGGCCAAGACAGGGGGCGTCGCGGCCGCCCCGCCGTATGGAGCGGCCAAGGCCGGCGTCTCAGCCCTGACCGTACACCTGGCGAAGGTGATGGCACCCTTCGGTGTCCGCGTCAATGCACTGGCCCCCGGCGTCATCGATACCGACATGGTGCGCGATATGGCCTCACCAGGGCACGCTGACATGGCCCGGCAGATCCCCCTGGGCCAGAAGGGTCGCGCCGAGGACATCGCCAACGCTGCGCTGTTTCTCGCCTCGGACGAGGCACGCCACATCACCGGGGAGATCGTCGATGTTAACGGCGGTCTCTGGATGGACTAAAAAATGCGACCTACCGTGAGAAGAAAGGCAGCAATATGAAGGGTATCGTTCTGGCCGGAGGACTCGGCACGCGTCTGCTGCCGCTGACGCGTGTCGTCTGCAAACAGCTGTTGCCCGTCTATGACAAGCCAATGATCTGCTATCCCCTGTCCATTCTCATGCTCGGAGGCATCCGCGAGATCTGCATCATCTCGACCCCACAGGACCTGCCCATCATCCGCAACTTTCTCGGCGATGGCACGGCACTCGGCGTGGAATTCACTTACGTCGAGCAAGCTCACCCCGAGGGTATCGCCCAAGCGTTTCTGCTGGCAGAGAACTTCCTCGCCGGCGACGATGTGACCCTTGTTCTTGGTGACAATGTGTTCTATGGAGACTACTTCTACGGTGACACGGGGTTTGTGCGTGCCGCCCGCGAGTTCTCCGGCGGCGGCCTCATCTTCGGCTACTACGTCAGCAATCCGGAGGAGTTCGGTGTTATTGATTTCGACACGGATGGCAAGGTCCTCGGCATCGAGGAGAAACCAAAACAACCAAAATCCAACTACGCTGTACCCGGGCTTTACATATATGGGGGAGATGTGGTTGAGGTTACGAAGAACCTGAAGCCGTCGGCTCGCGGTGAGCTGGAAATCACCGATGTGAACCGCACGTATCTGGCGCGCGGGGATCTGCGTGTCGAGCAACTGGGCCGTGGCATCGCCTGGCTTGACACGGGCACACCGGGCAGCCTGCAGGAAGCAAGCAGCTTCATCGAGGCCATCGAAAAACGCCAGGGCCTGAAGATCGCCTGCCTCGAGGAGATCGCCTATGACCAGGGCTTCGTCGATCGTGCGGGTTTTGCGGCGTTGATCGAGTCGTACCCGGAAAAATGTGATTACGCCGGGTATCTGCGACGCGTGCTGCAACAGAAGGGCTGAGCATCAGCCCCGGAGACAGGGAAGAGCCGTTCTAGCTGCGGGCGGCAGCCAGTTCTTCCACCAGGTTCCCGTACGCCACTTCGCCGCCCTGCTCCCACGCATTGAGCAATGCGGAACCGACGATGCCGACTTCGACGCGCTGGTGCAGAGCTGTCAGGTCGGCGCCGCGGCGCAGACCGAATCCGAGAGCCAGCGGCAGGTCGGTTGCGGCACGACATCGTTCGAGGAAGGTATAGAGATCGGCCTCGAACTCTGTCGCCTTTCCGGTGACACCCTTGCGCGCCACCGCGTAGACAAAGCCACGTGCCTGTTGACCCAGACTCTGCAGGTTGGCCGCCGTATTTGTCGGCGTCATCAACAGGATCGATTCAAGGTTGTGCACCTGGCTGTCAGCGAACAAGTCGCCGTACTCCTCCCAGGGCAGATCGGGCAGGATGTAGCCACTGGCGCCAGCAGCGGACAGGCGCTGGCAGAAGCGTTCGTGGCCCATGCGGAAGACCGTGTTGTAGTATCCCATGAACAGCCGTGGAAAGCCGCACGATTCGCCCGCTTCGGCAAAAAACTCGAAGTAGTCGTCCAGCTTCAGCCCTGCCGCCAGCGCCTCCTGATTGGCGCGCACGAAGGTCGGACCATCGGCCACGGGTTCACTGAAAGGCATCTGCAATTCCATCATGTCCACGTCGTTGTCAGCCATGATGCGCAGCATCGTCCGGTTCGCCTCCAGGGAGGGGTAGCCGACAATGAGATGCGTCATCAGCAGGATCCTCCTGTCCCCCGTTGCCAGCCGTTGCTCGATGTAGCTCTGCAAGCCCGTCACAGGGCGGCCGCCTTCTCTTTCAGGAACTGCACCCAGCGCTCATCCCCGAGAGCTTCACCAATGGTGAAGATGTCCTTGTCGCCGCGCCCGGAAAGGTTGATGAGAATGATGCTGCCCTCTGGCGTGGAGGCGGCCTCTCGCAGAGCTCCGGCCACCGCATGTGTGCTCTCGAGGGCCCCGATGATGCCCTCCG
>CALFPI010000234.1 GCA_937919035.1 uncultured Gemmatimonadaceae bacterium | reverse complement strand
CTGGCCCTTCCCGTCGTCTTCTTCCAGTTCTGGCGTTTCGTAGCGCCGGGACTGTTGACGACCGAGAAAAAACTGTTCCTGCCGATCGTCGCCATGAGTGTCGTCTGCTTCACCGCCGGCGCTGCCGTGGCGCACAGCCTCGTACTGCCCATCGGTCTACGCTTCTTCCTCAGTCTCGAGCCCAAGGACATGACGTCTCAGTGGGCGGTAGACGAGTACATGGGATTTGTTCTGCGGCTGATCTTCGGCTTCGGCATCGTCTTCGAGATGCCCGTTGTCAGCCTGTTCCTCGCCCGTCTCGGGTTGATCACCGCCGATTACCTGCGCAGCATCCGGCGCTACGCGGTGGTTGTGATCTTCGTGATGGCTGCCATCTTCACGCCACCGGATCCGCTCTCCCAGGTGATGATGGCCCTGCCTCTGCTCGGACTCTACGAAATCAGCATCTGGATCGCTGTCATCGCCGGACGACGTCGCAAGAAGGACCAGGAGGAAGCTGCAGAGGCCGCCGCAGCAGAAGAAGAAGAAGAAGAAGAAGCGGACACACTCGACGATTGAGACCGGGTCCTGCCTACTGAAAAAAACGCCCGATCGCTGTCCGCGACCGGGCGCTTTTTCGTGCATTTCAATACAGCGAGCCGCTGCTAGAAGTTGATCCCCAGGCCGGCGATGGCGCGCAGATTGCTGACATCGATCATGTCATTCCAGCTCATCACGCGCTGGGATCCTCCCTCCAGCAGGAGGCTGCAAGCCCCCCCGGCGATGGGGATTTCGATGCCTCCGAGAAGATTCAGGCCCACTTTGTAGGCCGTGTCATCCAGGTTGCCCGTGGAATCCCAGGCCAACTGATGCATACCAGCTCCCAGTCCAAGGTAGGGACCGGCTTTGCCCATGCCGCGGAACAGGAAGTGACCGTCTACCTCGATCGACAGTTGCGTGACATCAGCGTCGCCGCCAAAGGGCTCTCCTGAGATGCGATAGGTCAATGCCAGCCGCCAACGTGGGGCGACGGACTTTGTCAGGCGCAGGGCAACGGCGCCGCCCGTGACTTCATCGGCACTGCTGAGAAGATCGTTGACGTAGAGCAGATCCGCCTCCTTACCGATATCAACCCCGCCGAGGAACATGATCGAACGACTGCGATGGCGCGAAGGCCGCCTGGCCTCGGCCTTCTTCGTCATCAGCCGCGCGTCGAGCTCGGGTGCCGCCGCGTCCCACAGATCAGCGGCCACCACTCGCTGCAGCATATCGACCGTCTCGCCCTGTTCGACGAGATAGGTTTCAGCAATCGAGAAGTTGTCGAACACCCGCAGAATTCGAACCTTGGCGACGGGCACATAGAACCCTGTCTCTTCGCGCAGCAGGACGTAGGTCTGCCCTGTCATGGATCCTGCCGACGAACCGATGTCGACATAGGCCAGGGTGGGCGTCACTTTGATGACATAGTGTGCCGCCCCGAGAGGGTCGACTGCGCCATCCATCATCGGCTCCTGTGCCTGGGCCGCCACGGGCATCACCAGCGACAGGGCCAGCAGGGCGACGACGGGCCAGTGGCCGGTTGTGAGTCGCTTATTTATCGTCATCGTCGTCGTCCTCATCTTCGAGTTCGTCTTCGTCTTCATCTTCCAGATAGCTGTCGTACTCGTCATCGAATTCTTCGAGACCCTCCATGACATCGGAGTAACGTCTCTTGATGACGAGGACCACCATGATCAACATTGCCAACGTCAGCCCGATACCCGCGATCAGATGGTAGATGCTGGAATACCAGGGCGCCTCGTCCGTCATGGTCAGATCGGCGACCTCGACCTGATACGTCTCATCATCATCAACCGAACTGTCCCCGGTGTCGACGTCAGCATCTTTGCCGAAGCCGAACATTGCCAGCAACCCGGGGGACTCATCCTGCTGCCGCGGCGGCGCCATCGACATCGGCACCACCATCTCTTCCATGTGCAGCGAATCACCGACGACCTCGATCAACAGGGTCTTGCCTGCGGCGCGCAACCGAACCTCAGTGTCCGGAGCGTAGCGGATGGTGAATTCCTTGTAGTCCTGCTGGTGATGCTCGCCGCTGAGAACAGATGAGAGGCGGAAATGGTCTTCGCTCTGCTGCTCCTCGATCTCCACGAGACGTTGATCGATAGAGGTCAGATAAGAGCGCATGGCAGAGACCTCGTCCCACACCTTGCGGGCGAAGGCCGGGTAACTGCGCATGTCATCGTCGTGCTCACGCACCATCGCCACGGTTGCCTTGAGGGCCTCCATCTCCTGCATGACGGAGGATACTTCGGGCGTCATCATCGCCGCAGCAGCGACGGGCTGGAACTCAGCCATATCACCGGGTTTGGGTGTGGAGTACGTCTTGACCAAACCACCACGAGAGCGATGGTCGCTGACCTCGAAGATATGCACCGTCCCCACCGGCTCCTGGGGGACACCCAGGACCTCTCCCGTGAGGGGGTGGATGATGGGTTCGCTCTCGCGCAGGAGGGTGACCTGCGATGCCACAGCAAGTCCCGAGAGGCGCCCGGCGCCCAGTACGACCTCGGTACCCTCAACCGCAATGACCTCGGTCGATGCCATCGGCTCAAGAGCACCTGCGCTGGTAGCAGTGTTGGCCCACAAGATGGTGACGAAGGCCAGCCGAATTGGCCAGCTGCTGTCCCATCGAGGGCGGGGGGAGGGAAATGTTGCCTTCATGAAAGCTCTCTTGGGGAGTGAGACGCTATACAGTTCTTGCAGGGTCAGAGCTGTCTGATACCGTGATCAGCGAGGGTGACGGCGAGACTGCCTCGCTCATCCCGGGGCCAGTTCTGGCGCCCCACCATGCCGATACCGGGTGCGTAAAACGATGAATACGAAACGAAGCCGGAAGGCGCCGCGCCCCGGGCATCCGCCTCAATGGCACGAAACCGGGTGATCACCTCGAGGCAGGCGTCAAAGCGCCGCCCACCGACGACGAGTGAGGTATCAAGGGCGCCTACAGATTTCTCGATCTGCATTCCCTGGCTGCGATACACGACAGGCTGGGAGGCGCCTGTCGGATCCACGGGAATGATGTTGACGCCACCACTGGAACTCATTTCGAAGACCTTGCCCTTTTCCACATAGACGACGCCACCGTCGTCAAAAATGAACAGTTCCTTGCCATCTTCGTGCACCTCGCGGCGCACGATGGCGCGCTCTACCACAGTGACAACGTCGCTGCCGGGCTCCAGGTATTGATAGACCCAGTAGCGCCCAACCTGCAGCGGATAGTGGTCCGTGGACGCCACTACCTGCGTGACGGGCTCTACCTTCGTGGCAGGCACCGCCGGTGGCACCGGAGAGACGACCGGACCCGGCAGCCGCTGTGAGGTCGCTTGCACGGAACCTGCTGCCGCCAGATGTGTCGGCGGCGTTGCTGCCGTCAACCGCGTGGAGACCAATCCTGCCACGGACACCGCCAGCAGCAGAACGCCACTCAGGCCCGCTACACGAGCCACCCTCTGTTGTTTCGCTGTTGCCATGGCCTTGTCGTCCTCGCCCCTTATATCGGTTAAGGCCCTGAAATCTTTACGTTTACGAGCGGTCTTAGTGGCCCGTCCGAAGGCGCTCCACAAGATGTGGTGGATAAGCCGTTTGCCAACGCCCCGTTGAGAGTCGACGTCGGTGTATGGTACCTCCTATATTCTGTGCTTTCCGCCTAGAACATATGAAGGAGACACCCATGGCCCAGAACAGCACGCGCGTCGGTCTTATCGGATATGGACTCATCGGCTCCGCCGTCCGCGATATGATTGACAGAAACCCCGACAACGGGATGGAAGTTGCTTTCATACACGACCAGGACCCATCGCGCCTGACGGAGCTCGGCGATCTGGCCCTCGAAGATCTCGCCGGATTCGATGAGCGAGGTGCCGATCTGATCGTGGAAATGGCGCATCCCGCCGTGACGCGGGCCTGGGGGACAAAGATTCTGCAGAAGACGAACTACATGTTCATCTCCGTGACCGCCCTGGCGGATCGTGAGCTTGAGGAAGCCATCGAGGCGACGTCAAAGAAGCACGGCACCCGTGCCTATGTACCGCATGGGGGCGTAGTCGGTATGGACGCACTGCTGGAAAATCGTGACGTCTGGGAGAGTGTTGATGTCGTCATGAAGAAGGCGCCGAAGAATGTGGACTGTGCCGCAGTCGGACTGGATCCGAACGAAATCAAAGAAGAAACAGTGCTCTACGACGGCCCCACGCGGGGGATCTGCCCCAAGTTTCCGCGCAACGTCAATACCCATGCTTCCATCGCCTATGCCGGCATCGGCTTTGACCGCACGCATTCGTTGCTGGTAGTCAATCCTGAGTGGACCGACGCGATCGTCGAGATCCACGCCAAGGGCCCCGGCGTCGAGTTGAATGTGTCTCGCATCGAGAGCATCACCGGTGTCACGGGTGCCAGCACACCCGCCTCCATCTACAACACGGTGCAGATGATCGGTTCCACCGGTCCTGGCATCCACCTGCGCTAGGCGCGAGGAGACCTCTCGTTCCATGAAGCCATTTGCTGCCACACCTACCGCAATTCCCCGCTCCGGCATTCGTGAGATCATGGATCTGGCGTGGGCCACACCCGGGGCGATCCACCTCGAGGTCGGTCAACCCGACTTTGATACTCCCGAGCATATCGTCGAAGCAACCTGCCGTTATGCTCGCGAAGGATACACGCGCTACGTACCGAATGCGGGTGTCAATCCCTTGCGTGAGGCGGCGGCCCGCTACGTGCAGAACAAGACAGGTGTCGAGTCGACGGCAGAGAACATTCTCGTTACGCAGGGCGCCGTGCTCAGCGTCGCCACCGCATTCCTGGCCCTGACCGACCCCGGTGATGAAGTCCTGCTGCCAGATCCCGGATGGCCCAATTACTCCATGGGAGTGCCCCTGTTCCAGGGCAGATCGGTCTTCTACGACGTACTGCCAGGGAACAATTTCCTGCCGGATCCGGAGCAGATCGAGTCACTGATCACGCCACGGACCAAACTGTTGCTGCTGTGCAGCCCGTCCAACCCGACGGGACAGGTTCATGATGAGGCGCTGACGAAGGCGTTGATGGATGTCGCCCGGCGACACGACCTGTGGGTGCTTGCAGACGAGATCTATGGGGAGATCGTCTTCGATGGAAAACACGTCAGTTGTGCCAGCCATGATCCCGATGGTCGTGTGCTGCTGGTGACAGGCATGTCGAAAAGTTATGCCATGACCGGATATCGCGTCGGCTTCACGCGCGCCTGCCGCGAGTATGTGGAACTGGCGAGCAAGCTGCAGGAGCCCCTGGTCTCGTGTGGTGTGGGCTTCTCGCAGATGGCAGCCGTCGATGCTCTCGAAGGCCCACAACAGTGCGTAGCCGACATGCGGGACGCCTACCGCCGTCGCCGCGATATTGCCATCGAAGTACTGAAAGAGCATGGCCTCTACCGTTATACACCGGGCGGCGCCTTCTATCTGCTGGTCGACATCTCGGCATCGGGTATGGAGTCGCTCGACTTTTGCCACGAACTGATTCGCGAGCACAAGGTCGCCGTGGCGCCGGGCAGCACCTTTGGCAAGATCTGCGCCGACCACGTGCGCATTTCCATTGCCTCACCGGACGAGAACATCCGTGAGGGTCTGCAACGAATCTGTGCGCTGGCACGAGCCAAGGAAGCAGCCCGCTAGGCGACCGTCCGTCTGTCGTGTCGCCCTGCCACAAGCGCTGCATCTGTTCGTTGTGCGCCAGCAGATCTGTCAACTTGCCCATGGCGTCGACCTGCCCATCCTTCAGCACGATGATCTGACCGGCGCCGGAAACATCAGGTATGGCGCTGCAGATCCCCATCAGCCTGCAGGCGCTCGATGATTTCCTTGACGCGCTGGGCCTGATCCTTGGGCATGATCAGCAGGGCGTCCTCTGTGTCGACGACGATGAGATCTTCCATACCAACAAGGGCTACCACCTTGCCCGGCAGACCATAGACGGTGCTGTTGCTGGAATCGATGCTGACAACACATCCCTTGAGCAGGTTGCCATCGACATCGGCGGCCAGCACGTCGGTCAGGGCCGCCCAGCTGCCGATGTCGCCCCAGTTCATGTCCCCCTCAAGGGTTGCCACGTGTGGCGCCGCTTCGATGATGGCGTTGTCTACAGCGATATTCGGCATGGCAGGATATTCGCGTGCCAGTGCAGCGCTCCAGTCGCCGCTTTTCGCCGCGGCACCGATCACTGTAACGCGCCTGTGGATCTCCGGCGAGAAACGCTCAAAGAGATCGAGAACCGTCGCCGCCTTCCACACGAACATGTTCGAATTCCACAGGAAGTTGCCGCTGTCCATGTAGTGTTGCGCGTGTTCGGCGTCGGGTTTCTCGGTGAA
>CALFPI010000233.1 GCA_937919035.1 uncultured Gemmatimonadaceae bacterium | reverse complement strand
CGTCCAGTTTGTTGTCAGTTGCCTGGCCAATGTGTTGTCGATTTTGTAACTCATTGTTTTATTGATTGTTATATTCGACCCGTTGGACATGTGTGCCAATTTCATTGGCGCTTTGCCGCAACTGCACCCGAGTCGGGAATGACTATCAAAAAGTCTCATAATCGATTGTTTTTTCGACTGTTATGACTCTTATGAAAAGACCGGTCCGCCGTTGGCACGCCAGTTGCAAAAGGAGCAGCAGAGCAAACCCAAGGAGGCTCATCATGAACCGCGCCCTGCTGACCGTCGCCCTGATCGCCCTGCTGAGCACCACTGGCATCCTTGCCGAGGAACACACCACAGATCTGCTGGTGGCAAGCGCAGGCCGTGACACAGCACAGGTCAACCAGCTGCTGGCTCACGGTTGGGACGTCGACGCCCGCGACGCCTATGGCAACACGGCCCTCATGATCGCCGCCGCCTGCGACTATGCCGATATCACCGCCATACTCGTGGACGCCGGTGCCGACGTCAACATCGCCGGCCGTGTCGGCAACTCGGCGCTGATCTATGCCGCGCAGACAGGTGCCACGGAGGTAGCTCGACTGCTGATCGAAGCCGGCGCCCGGGTCGACGTCAAGAATGAGTTCGGTAACACCGCCCTGGGCCTGGCCGCAGGCTACGGCCACCGCGACATCATCGGCCTCATCCACAACGCCCCAACACCAACCCAGGGCGCTCTGGCCCTGGCTTTCTGAAAAACAGTACGAGGGAGCGGTGAAGCTTCCACCGAGACTCCGATCGGGTGCGCCACCCGGTTGGAGTCCCCGGTTTTTCGTACTCTTGCACACACAAGCACCCCAACGGTGAGGACACAGCATGAAGAAAATACTGATTGTCGAAGACGTGGAGATGAACCGCGATCTACTTGTACAGCTACTCGAAGACAACTACGAACTGGTCGAGGCCGCTGACGGTCGACAGGGCCTTGCCAGCATCAAATCGGAGGCGCCGGATCTGGTGCTGCTCGACATCTCTCTGCCGGAGATGGATGGCTACGAGGTCACCCGTGCCGTGCGTGCTGACGATGCCATCAAGGACATACCCATCATCGCCGTCACGGCGCACGCCATGGCCGGCGACGAGGAAAAGGCCCTGGAAGCCGGCTGTAATGACTACCTGACGAAGCCGATCGATGAGGAAGAACTGTGGGCCAAAGTGGAGAAGTTGATCGGTGGATGAATCACGGGTCCCGGCTCGCATCCTGATCGTCGACGACGAACCCTTCAACGTCGACCTGCTGGAACAGGAGCTTGAGGAGCAGGGCTACCGAACGCTGGCCGCCACCAATGGCCATGAGGCACTGGCAATCCTGGCGGCGGAGAATCCGGATCTTGTTCTGCTCGACTGGATGATGCCGGGGTTGGATGGCATCGAAGTGCTGCAGCGCATGCGCGCCAACCCGGCGTGGAGTCGCGTGCCCGTCATCATGTTGACGGCTCGGACCACAACCGAGGACAAGGTGAAGGGTCTCGACGCAGGCGCCGATGATTATGTCACCAAACCCATCGACGAGGCCGAGCTCTTCGCCCGCATTCGCGCCATGCTCCGCATTGCCCATCTGGAGCAGGAAAACCTCTCTCTGCGCACGCAGATCGAGGCGAGTGCAAACCGGCACTTCGCCGGCGTCGTCGGCAAGTCCCGCGCCATGGAGCGTGTCTACGGCTTGCTCGACAAAGTCATCTCGTCGGAGACGACGGTACTGCTCAACGGTGAAACCGGCACGGGCAAGGAAGTCCTGGCGCGCACCATCCATCACGAAAGCCCACGCCGGGACAGGGCCTTTGTCGCCGTGAACTGTGGCGCCATGGCCGAGCAACTGCTCGAAAGTGAACTCTTTGGTCACAAGAAGGGCGCCTTCACCGGTGCCTCCAGTGATCGTGCGGGCCTGTTTGAGAGTGCCGATGGCGGCGTTGTTTTTCTCGATGAGATCGGCGAGACCTCACCTGCGTTGCAGGTGCGACTGCTGCGTGTGCTGCAGGAAGGTGAGATCCGCCGGGTCGGCGAGGACAGCCATCGCAAGGTGGATGTGCGCGTCATTGCTGCCACCCATCGTGATCTGAGCCAGCGGGTCGCCGACGGCGACTTCCGCGAGGATCTCTACTATCGCCTTGCTGTGTTTCCCATTGAGCTGCCGCCCCTGCGCGAACGGCCGGAGGACATACCTGAACTGGCGCTGCACTTCCTGTCACAGAAGAAAGACAAGGAGGGCCGTGGCCCGGACGGCTTTACCGCGCCGGCGATGAACGCCCTGTCCGCCTGGCAGTGGCCCGGGAATATCCGCGAACTGCAGAACGAAGTGGAGCGGGCAGCGCTGTTCTGCGGCGACGGTGAACGTATCGATATCGACCACCTGTCGGAGAAGATGACCGGCGGCCGTACGCCGGGGGCGGCAGTTGCGGGCGTTCGGCGCGAGGGTGCCATGAAGGATGTCATCGCCGAGGTGGAGCGCGAGCTGATCACCGCCTCCCTTGAGCGACACAGCGGCAACCGCACCCGCGCCGCCGAAGAGTTGCAGGTGAGTCGCTGGGGCCTCGTGCAGAAGATCAAGGCTCTGGGCATCGAGGCGTGATGTCCCGGCGCGAAACACCCCCAGTGGGCCTCATCCTCCTCATGGCCATCCTCGTCGCCGGACTTTTGTTGGGCGCTGGCGCCGGTCCCATCGCCGCCCTCGACACACTGCAGGTAGAGGCCTCCGATCCCCTCCTCGACCCGTGGAACTGGCGCACCTACGATACCTACGACACCGGCGGTTGGATCCGCGGGATGTACGAAGATCAGGAGGGTGCGATCTGGTTCGGCACGAATAACGGCGCCAGCCGCTACGACGGCCTGGATTGGGTGCGATACACGACGGCGGATGGGCTGATCGACCAGACCGTCAACAGTCTGCTGCAGACCAGAGACGGCGCCATGTGGTTCGGCACGAAGCGGGGCGTCAGCCGCCTGGAGAATGGCCAGTGGACGAGTTGGGCTCCAGGTGATGGGCTCGCGGGCTCCCAGGCGATCGACATGCTCGAGGCGCGCGATGGCTCCATCTGGGCGGTATTCCACGCCTTTGGTGACACGACGGTACCGGGTAGCGGCATCAGCCGTTTCGATGGTGACAACTGGCACCCCATTGAACTGCCGCCGACAGCCGCTGATCAACCATGGGATGTGGGTCATATCGTCGAGAGTACCGACGGCGCGCTGTGGGTCAGTGCCTGGGGACGGGGCGTGCTGCGCTACGACGGCTCGGCGTGGCGGTTGTTCACAACCGCCGACGGACTGTCCGGTCTCAATGCCTGGAACCTCGCGGCGACAGAGGACGGCGCGGTGTGGGTCATCTGCTACGATGGGGCGGGCGGAGGCAAAGGACTCAACCGCTTCGACGGCACCAGTTGGACCACGTATGCTCCGGGTGGCTCCCAGGATTGGCAGAGCATGTGGCAGGCTCCCGACGGCGCTCTGTGGACCGGCGGCCAGGGCGCACTCGCCCGTTTCGACGGGCACCGCTGGCAGATGTACGACCTGTCCGAACTGATGTCGACCGTCATGCCGCAGATGGCCGTCCAGCCGTTGGTCGGGCTCGCCCTTCGGGATGGGTCTATGTGGCTCAAGGTCGGGCAGGCGGCGGCCCGCTTCGAGCCGGCGGGCCTGAACCCGACTCGCTACCGGCACCCGGATCGGCTCTTCGGCGGCTACGAGGATGCCGCCGGCGGCGTCTGGTTTCATACCGACCACGCCGCCGTCTACCACCAGGACGGACGGTGGCTCGCTCACACCGCAGATGACGGCTTCCTCGACGGCGATGTATACGGCGCCTGGCAGGCCGCCTCAGGGGATGTGTGGTTCATCGGCACCCATGCCAGCCAGACGGCGGTGGCCCGGCGTCGCGGCGATACCTGGCGCGTGTTCACCGCCGACGACGGGCTCATCGAACACATCTACGCCGATGCCGTTACCGACGACGGGCAGTCCTTTTCCTTCCGGTTCTGGGGCAACCACTTCGCCGAAACGAGGCAGGGCGAGATCTGGATCGGTGGCGCCCACGAAGGGCAGGCGGCGGTCTGCCGCCTCGTTGGCGACCGCTGGGAGCGCCATGTGCTGCCGGGCGGGCGGGTCACACAGGCGCTGGCTGCCAGTGACGGCTCCCTGTGGTTTGGCACCTGGGACGGGGAGGCTTCCGTCGACGGCGGCGGCTTGCATCACTACGATGGCGCCGACTGGCACCGGTACGACGAGACCAACGGGCTGACTTCGTCGCGCGTGTACGGTATTGCCGAATGGCCTGCGGGCACAATGTGGGTGGGAGTGCTCAACGGCGTCAGTCGCAGAGCGCTGAGCGCTGCGCCGGACGCGCCCTGGCAACCCGTGGCGGACAGATGGGGTGGCAATCGCAAGCTCGGAGGCTTCGTGCCAACGTCCCAGGGCGTGTTCTTCAAAGGATATGGCCAATCAGGCGGGGGGGCGCCTTCTGTCTTCCGCCATGATGGCGAGACCCTGTACTCCTACCCCCAACACGGCCTGCGCCGGGTGTCCGACTTGCAGGCGGCGGATGGCGCCGTCTGGGTGAGTGGCGCCGAAGGACTGAGCCGATTCATCGACGGCGACTGGAGTCGCCTCACCGCTGCGGATGGCGTCGATTTCACCGCCAACATGGTGGCCGCCCCAAACGGGGCGCCCGTGCAGTGGGAGGCGATCCACGCAACTTCTGCTGGCGGGCTCTGGATCAGCAGCGCCGACGGCGTCCTGACCCACCTGTCCTCGTTGTCACGGTTCAAGACACCTGAGACCCGCCTCCTGCCCTCGGCTGTGCAGGTGTCATCGGCAGGGAACATCCAGTTGCAGTGGTCCAGCGGCGACCGGTGGAAGTGGAGCCGGCCCTCCGAGATACGCTACCAGTGGCGTGTGGACGGCGGCCCGTGGTCGGCAACCTCCCAACGCACGGAAGTCACCCTCACGGAACTGCCGCCCGAGGGCCACACTTTTGACGTGCGCGCATTCGACCGCCATGGCAGCGTCGATCCGACGCCGGCACAACACATCTTTTCCGTCGAAACACCATGGTACGGCAACCCCTGGGTTCGGGGCCTCGGCGCCATCTTTCTGGCGCTGACCCTGTTCCTGCTGTCCCGCGTCGTACAAAGCAACCGTGAACTGCGCCGCCTCAACCAACAGCTACAGCAGGTCAGCGGCTACAAGTCAGACTTTCTGGCACGTATGTCCCACGACCTGCGCACACCGATGAACGCCATCATCGGTTACACCCGTATCCTGCTGCGACGTACGGTGGACGACCTCGATCCGCGCATGTTCCGCAACCTGGAAAACATTCACACCAGCGCCGATCATCTGCTGGTGCTGATCAACGACATTCTCGACCTGTCGCGGATCGAGGCGGGGCGTATTGACCTGACCCCGGTAGCCACCGATGTGAGGGCACTCGTCGAGGGTTGCATCATCGCCGTCGCCCCACTCGTGCGCGACGGCGTCGAATTGCGCCAGGATCTGGTCGCTCTCCCCCCTGCACACCTTGATCCCGAACGCTTGCGCCGTATCGTCGTGAACCTGCTCGGCAATGCCGCCAAGTTCACTGAGACCGGCACCATCACCGTGTCACTGCGCACCACCAACGGCGATGCGGGCAACAGGTTGGAATTGATTGTTGCTGATACCGGCATCGGCATCCCGCCCGAGGATCTGCCCCATGTGTTTGAGGAGTTCCGCCAGGTGAACGGCGCCGGCAACGCGCAGGAGGGCTCGGGCCTGGGTCTGTCCATCGCCCGCCGGTCCATCGAATTGATGGGCGGTACGATCGCCGCCGAAAGCATCGTCGGCCAGGGCTCCACCTTTACGGTGCGACTGCCCGGTCCTTCCTCAGGTGACACCATTGCCTGATCCTCCATGAAAACCGCGGTCCTGACTCTCTCCCATCTGTTGCGGATTCGCCCGGGGGAGGGCGCGCGCGTCGTGCTCATGTTGGTCTATTCCGTCGCTGCCGTGGGTGGCGTTGTCATTACCGGCCAGCTGGCCAGTCGTGTGCTGTTTCTGGGCCAGCTGTCGGGCAGCGACCTGCCGTACAAGTTCATCCTGCCGCCGTTGTCGCTGATGCTGGTCGCCGCCCTCTATGGGCAGATCGCCAACTGCTGGCGTCGGGATCACCTCATCATTGGCACCTGCCTGCTGGCCATAGCCGGCTTCCTGGGTCTGCGCCTGCTGCTGGCGTTACCGGCGGGGCACAGCTTTGCCTCCGTATGTGGTCTATATGTCTTCACCGATGTTGTCAGCGCCCTGGTTGTGCTGCAGTTCTGGACCTTCGCCGGTGATATTTTTGACCCCCGCGAGGCGCGTCGTCTCTTTGGTTTGATCGCCGGTGGCAGCACGCTGTCCAATCTGCTCTTTGGTGGCGCCTTGAGTCTCACCGCCGATCGCATCGAACCGGCGCAGCTGCTTTACATCGTCAGCCTCAGTCTGCTTGTCTGTGTCATCTGTGTCGCCGCCCTCGGGCGCCGCTGCGCCGGTATGCTGCGGCTGGCCCGGCAGTTCCGCCCGGGGGCGCAGGCGACGACGGTCGATGCCTGCACGCATCCCCTCGTGCTGAGTCTGGCAGGGCTGGTGCTCATCGTCACCATCGTCAGCAACGTCGCCGACTACCAGTTGGATCTGGCCCTGCGGGCGCTCTATGGCAGTGATACGGCGGGCATGTTGAGCTTTCTCGGGACCTTCCGTGCCATCGCCGGAATCGGCGCTTTTGTCCTGCAGTTCTTTGTCGCCAGCAGGCTGGTGGATCGCTTCGGCCTGATCGCTGCGCTGCTGCTGCTGCCGGCTGCCATCGCCGTTGGTGGCAGTGTCATCCTTCTCACCGCGGGCGCTCTGTGGGCCGTCGCCATACCGCGGGCCGGCGACGTCGTGCTCAAGTACACGGTACACGATGCCGCGGTGAACCTGCTCTTTCTACCCCTGGGGGATCGGCTGCGGGCGCGTGCCAAGGCGCTGATCGACGGCATCCTCAAGCCGCCGATCGCTGCGGCGGCAGGCCTGGTCTTTCTCTGGGTTGGCCCGGGCACGACACCGGCGGACTGGGTGCCGGCGCTGTTCGTCTGCGTCGCCTTGTGGTGGGGACTTGCGCGTCGAGCCCGGTCCCAGTACGTCGAGACCCTGTCGCAAAGCCTGCGTCTGCGGCGCCTGGATCCGGATCGTGTGGGTCTCGACCTGAGCGACCCTGCCTCGGTCCGTGTGCTGCGCGATGCCCTGCGATCCCCCGATGCCATGCGCATAACCCACGCACTGGGGTGGCTGGATGGGATGGCGACCATCGATTGGACGCCAGACGTTACGCCTCTGGTGCAGCACGAGGATGCCCAGGTCCGTGCCGCTGCCGTGGCACTGTTGGGGCGACAATCGACAGGCAAACTTGATGCGGCACTGGAACGGGCCTTGGGCGACCCGGACCCCACGGTGCGTCAACATGCCGTCGAGGCCTACGCCGCACATGGCAGAACCCGGGAGTTGCGGCCCCTGTATGATGATCCCAGCGTGGGCGTGCGCAGCGCCCTCGTGCGGGGTCTGCTGACAGCGGCAACCGATGATGCGCGAACCCAGTTCGAGCGCCTGGCCACCGCAGATGATCCCGCCGCACGGGCCGCCGCTGCAGGGCTCCATATGCTCACCGATGCTGCCTCCGGCCAGTGGTTCACGCGCCTGCTGACCGATCCCCATGAGGATGTGGTGGCAGCGACGTTGCGCGGTGGCGCCCGCAGCCAGCCTCCGCCCTGGCCACAAGGATGGCTGCAGTTCTTTGACAGCCCGCGTTTGCGCCCCGCCGCCACGGAACTGGCCCAGGCCTGGGCCCGGCAGGATGCGGCCGTCCTCATCGACTGCGTCGATGCCGCAGACACCCCCGACAACGCGCGTCTCTCCCTTGTGGCTGCACTGGAGCCAGCAACGGGGAACGCCGTGGCATCGGCGCTGCAACGTTGGCTGCAGAGCGCAGACGATACCCTTCGCGGCGCCACACTCGCCGTGATCCTGGCCCGGCGTGATCGGCAGGGCCTGCGGCCCCCGGCGTCACACCCCGTGGAAGGTTGCCTGTCTCGGGAGATGGAAACCGCCCTCTGCTGGCAGACGGCAGCCCGGGATCTGGCTCATCTTGCCGAGCCGCTCCTCGACGATGCGCTTCGGCGTCGCTTCGTGCAGGCGCGGGATCGCTGTCTCATGTGCCTGGATCTGCTGTTTGCCGATCTGTCGCACAGCCGTGTGACCCGTTCCCTGGAGGATCGCGATCCGCGACAGGCGGCAGCCGCCGTCGAACTGATCGATCAGATCCTCCCCCGCCGTCTGGCCACAGGCTTGTTGCCATTGTTCGACGAAGCGACGGGAACCGTCTCTGGCGTCGCACCGGAAATTCGGTTGACGGACCTGGCCGCTACGCCTGATCCGTGGCTGTCCGCCTGTGCCGCCCGCGCTCTGCACAAACTGCATCACCCTGATGAAACCGGAGCGATCACCACGCCGTTATCCGTGCTGGAGAAGGTTTTCTTCCTCAAGAGCGTGTCGCTGTTTCACTCACTCTCCGGTGAGGAGATCGCGCAGATCGTGCCCATTGTCGGTGAGATGGAGTATGCGGCGGGTGATATGATCATCAAACGTGGGCAGGAGGGGGACTGTCTCTACATCCTTGTGGAGGGGGACGTGTCCGTTACTCTGGCAGACGGTCGTCAGCGTTTGCTGACGTCGCGCGAGGTGATTGGTGAACTTGCGGTGCTTGCCGAAAGACCACGATCGGCGGACTGTCGCGCCGTGTCCGATGTCGTCGCTCTGCGCATCGACAAGACGGCCTTCTGGCAGCTTCTGGATGAACGCCCCGACATCGCCATTGAAGTCATGAAAGTTCTGGTGGACCGATACGTTCCCAGTGACGGATAGCGCCCGTTGCCCGCACTCGCTTTCTTAGCTGATGATTGTTCCACATCATAGTCGAAGGAATCCACCCATGCTGTTGATCTCACGTCTTGCGAGCCGCCTGCTCATCCTTCTTGCCCTCGCTGCCCTGCTGCCATCCTGCGGCCAGGCGCCCGGCGCCGGAACGGATGCACTGGCCGCCGTCGATCCCGTCAATCAGGACGTTCTGATCTGGTACACCCATGATGGGGCCCGCGAGCAGACCTTGCTCGATATGTTCGACCTGTTCAACACTTCCAACCCCCACGGCATTACGGTGCACGGCGAACATATCGGTGAACATGACGAACTCTATCGCCAGATGCTGCTCGGCATCGAAGGTGGACCACTGCCGCAGATCGTCGAGGCCTACCAGAATCAGGCCCAGACCTACCACCGCGAAGGCTTGATTGCCGACCTCGAGCCCTACATGGCGTCCACCCTGTGGGGGCTCACCGCCAAGGATCGCGCTGACTTTGTTCCCGAGTTCCTGCAGCAGGACAATATCAACGGCGTGCAGACCGCACTGCTGCCCAATCGTTCCATGGAAGTCCTCTATTACAACCAGCAATGGCTCGAGGAACTGGGCTTTGAAGATCCGCCCGCTGACTGGGACGCTTTCATCGAGATGTGCAACACCGCGAGCAACCACCCGTTCAGCGGCTCTCAGGGAGCCCGCAGTCTCGGCATTCTATGGGAGCGGGATGCCAGTCGCCTGGCATCGATCATCTTCAGCCTGGGCGGGCAGGTGATGGATGCCGGTCATACCCGCTACGCCTACGACACGCCCGAAACGCGCCAGGCTCTGAGTCTGATACGTGATCTCGTGCAGTCCGGTGGGGCGGCGTTGACCGCGGACAACGGCGACCTTGACGCCTTCGTTGCCGGCGAGGTCCTCTTTGCCCAACGCT
>CALFPI010000232.1 GCA_937919035.1 uncultured Gemmatimonadaceae bacterium | reverse complement strand
GGCCGAAGCGGCAAAGATGGACTATGTCATCGCGCTCACCAACGATGATGCGGTAAACATCCTGGCGGCGCAGATGGCCGATCACCTCGGCATCGGCCAGAAGATCGCCCGGATCCGGACGGTCAAGGTCTGGTCGAAGGAAGCGCTGCTCACGGCGCAGGATCTCAAGCTCGATCTGGTGATCCGCCCCGATGAACTGGCCGCCCAGGAAGTCCTGCGCCTGCTCAAGATGCAGCACGGCAATGCCGTCATCGACGTCGACAATGGCGACCTGCAGGTTGTTACCCTGCCGATCGGCCAGGGGTCGCCGCTGGCGAACATGACCCTCAGTCGGCTCGCCGAGGCCTACGCGCATATGCCATTCCGTGTGGTGTGCGTCGCTCGCGACATCGACACGATCATCCCCGGCGGCGACTTCGAACTTCGCCTGGGGGACCGCATCCACCTCATCACCCACCGGGCCTCCGTGCCTCTTCTGATGGAACTGGCGCAGGTGATAGCCGACCCTCGGGATCGGGTGCTGATTGTCGGCGGCGGACTTTTCGGTTTGCGGCTGGCTGAGTTGTTGCAGTCCTCACACACCGTACGCCTGCTGGAATCGAGCGAAGCGCGAGCCGAGGAGTTGTCGCACAAGCTGCGGCAGACCGAATGCCTGCACGGCGATGGCTCCGACCGCGAGACCCTGCTGCAGGCGGGACTCCTGCACATGGACACGGTGATCGTCGCCACCGGCAGCAGTGACGCCAACATCATGACCAGCGTGCTGGCCAAACACCTCATACAGACGCGGGGCGACGAGCGGCAGGCTGAGATCAGCAAGACCATCACACTCGTCAAACGCGAAGACTACATCGGACTGGCGGCGGCACTGGGGACGGATATCGTTCTCAACGCCCACATCCTGGCGGCCAACGAGGTGCTCCGCTACATGCGCCGGAACTATGTTCTGGCCATTGCCCACTTGCACGGCAGTGATGCTGAGATGGTCGAACTGATCGCCAATCCGGGGTCGCCGATCACCCGGCAACCACTGCACGCCATCGATGGTCTGACCGATCGCATCAAGATCGGCGGCGTCTGCACCGATGGAAGTTGGGACATCGCCGTGGGTGTGACGCAGATCAACGACGGTGACCGCGTCGTCTGCGCGTGCACGATCGATGGCCTGGCCGAGCTGCAGCGGCTGTTCCTGGCATGAGTCGCGTGCACCTGCTCGACCGGGGCGGAGCCGTCGTGGCCCACGTACTGGGTGCATTGCTGCTGGTGACCGCCGCCGGCATGCTTCTGCCGATCATCTGCTCACTCCTGTACGGCGAGGATGACCTGCTCGCCTTCGTGATCTCCGCCCCGATGGTGGGGGGGGTCGGTGGGTTCCTCTACTGGCGCTTTCGCCGCTATCAGGATCTCAAGCCCCGGCACGCTTTTCTGATCGCCACCGTCGGCTGGCTCATCGTATCCGGGGCCTCGGCCCTGCCGTTCATGATACACGGGGCGATTCCATCATTCACCGACGCCTTCTTCGAAATGATGTCAGGGTATACCACGACGGGCTCGACGATCCTGACGGACATCGAAGTGGTGCCCCATGGGCTGCTCTTCTGGCGCAGCGAGACACACCTTATCGGCGGGATGGGCTTCGTAACGCTCGCCGTCTTTCTGTTACCACACGGCATGGGTGGCCTGCGCCTGTTCCGCGCCGAATCCAGCCCGGGTCAGGTGATCACGAAAGAGCGCTTCACCGAGCGCAATCGCGATGCCATGATGCATCTGTGGGCGATCTACCTGTTCCTGAACGCGTTGCAGGTTCTGCTTTTACTCGCCGGAGGGATGTCCCTCTTCGACTCGCTGTGCCATGCGTTCGGAACTGTCTCGACCTCGGGATACTCTCCGTACAACGCGAGTCTGGGGCACTATGACAGCGCCTACTTTGACTGGGTCGTGATCGTTTTCATGTTCCTCGGTGGCGTAAGTTTCGTTCTCTTCTACTGGATCGCCCACGGCGAGTGGCGGTCCCTGCGGATCAACACCGAGTTCCGCTGGTACGTCGGGTTCGTGTTGTTCTTCTGCGGCGCGGTGTCCCTCATTCTGTGGCACCACGGGACCTACGAGTTGGCAAACTCCCTGCGCTTCGGCACGTTTCAGGTCATCTCTCTGCTGACCACGACCGGATTCACCACGGCTGACTACGAGCTCTGGCCAGCTTCGGCGCAGATGTTCCTCTACGTCGTCTGTTTTATAGGGGCCTGTGCCGGTTCGACGACCAGCGGCATCAAGGTCGTTCACTTCGCCATCATCTGTAAGTTCATGGCCGCGGTGATTCGCAAGATCTTCTACCAACCGCTGGCGGTGGTTTCTGTGCGCCTCAATCGCCAGCGGGTCGATCAGGCGATCATCTATCTGGCCCTGTGTTATTTCATCGTCAACATCTTTCTGGTCCTGGCCGGTGGGTGTTTCATGACCCTCGTCGACGACATGGACCTGCAGACGGCGATGAGCTCGGTCATTGCGACGTTGATGAACGTCGGCCCCGGCTGGGGGGGCGTCGGTCCCACGCAGAACTTTGCGCACATCTCTGACATGGGGAAGTGGTTTCTCTCGTTCATGATGCTCGTTGGCCGTCTCGAGATGTTCACACCGCTGGTCCTCTTCTACCCATCGTTCTGGAAAACCTGACACAAGGCATCGTCATGAACATTACCGAAGTGATACTGCTGACCCTGGAAAACCCCCAGCGTATGGTCCAGGGGGGCTACGAGATTGCCCCGGTGCGGGGGCTGCACAGAATCCAGTACCGGCACCAGAGTCGGCCCGACGGTGAGCCCCGCCCGGCGCGACAGAGCTTTCTCGAAGTGCGCACGGACGAGGGGATCATCGGCCGCTGTACCACAACGATGAATGCCCATCAGGCGGCGATCATCCGGCAACATGCCGTCGGTGCGAGTGTCTTTGATCGGGAGCGGTTGTTCCAGTTGCTGCACAAGGGCACACGCTGGGTCTACCAGCCGCCCGGCTGGTTCGGTGATTTCGACAACTGTCTGTGGGACATCGCCGGCAAGGCGGCGGGACTGCCCGTGCAGGCACTGATCGGGCGCGTGCGCGAGCGTTTTGCCGTGTATCTGACGGGGGGTGACATGGATGTGGACGGATATCTGCGTCACATCGAGCAGGGCCGGCAGATGGGCATCAGTGCCTACAAATTCCACAGCTACAAGGGGGGCCGAGCGGACGCGCCGATCTATCGCCACGTGCGTGCGAGTGTGGGGCCCGATTTCGTCCTGCTCACCGATCCGGTCTGTTCGTACGATCTGCGCGAGGCGATCGAGATTGGCCATCTGCTGGAGGAGCTGGATTTCCTCTGGTTGGAGGAGCCCTTTCACGAACAGAAGATGAATCAGTACCAGGCGCTCTGTCGCGAGTTGACGATCCCCGTCATGGGCAATGAGATGCTGATGCACGACATCGGACTGTCGGCGCAGTGGCTGATTCAGGGCGCCACGGACCGGGTGCGGGCCAACGCCCGCCACGGCACGACGCAGGTGCTCAAACTGGCGCACCTGGCGGAGATGTACGGCACCAACGTGGAGATGAACGGCCAGGGCGGGCTCTTCGGGCTGATCCACGCACACCTGGGGTGCTGCATCGACAACACCGACTACTACGAATACTTCTTCAACGCCGCCGCCGGCAATCGCGACCAGGGTGCCGACTGGGGTATGCTCAATGGGCCGCTCATTGAAGATGGCCACATCGCGCCACCGGAGGGAGCCGGTTGGGGGGCCGTATGGGATGAGGAAACCTTCAACTCCCTCGTTGTGGAACGGCTCGGATCCACGTCGTGATGCAGCAGGTCACCAACAAGGCTCTCCGTCTCTGCTGCGAGGAGGATGTGTCGGGCCTCATGCCGGAGAGCTGGCAGGAAACCACGAGTGGCAACTGAAGCAGACCAAGGAGATAGCATGGAATTCAGCAGCGGCTGGGTAGACTACGAGGCTTTCGGAGCGCTCGGCGATGGCGTCACCGATGACATGGCCGCGATCTGCGCAGCGCACGAATACGCCAACGAACACGGCCTGGGTGTACGCACGAAAGCAGACGCGACCTACCATCTTGGCAAGCGAGCGTTGACGGCTGTCATCACCACCGACACCGACTGGAATACCTCGCGTTTCACCATCGACGACACCGAGGTCGAGGATCATCGCGCCCCCCTTTTTGAGGTGCGCTCGCTGCTGGCGCCGGAAGAACTGCAGATCGACCGTCTGCAGAGAGACCAGAGACAGCTCGATGTGCGGCCGGCGCACGATTGTCTGGTGCTGGTGGAAAACGACAACAGGAGGCTGTACATCCGGCGGGGTCTCAATCAGAACAACGGCGTCCCCCAGCACGATTGCTTCGTGCTGCGTCGGGATGGTTCGGTGGAAGCGGACATCGACTGGGACTACGATGTCATCACCCGCATCGAGGCGCGGCCGATCGACGACATGACGCTCTACCTCCGCGGCGGCGTCTTTACCACCTTCGCCAACTGCATGGACAACAGCGGCGGCTACAAATACTGGGCTCGGAACATCGTGATCTCACGATCGAGCACGGAGGTCGACGGGCTGACCCATTACGTTGCGGGCGAAACGGCCGTGGGCAGCCCTTATTCGGGCTTTATCAGCGCCCGCCAGTGCGCCTTCATCACACTGCGCAACTGTTTCGCCACGGGGCACAAGATTTACTCGACCATTGGTGCGGCGGGCAAACCGGTCAGCATGGGCAGCTACGACTATGATGCGAACAATGTTGTCGGTTTTCGTATGATCAACTGCCGGATGAACCACATCATCGACCGCACGCGCTGGGGCGTGGTGGGATCCAACTTCTGCAAGGATATCCTGCTCGAGGACTGCCATCTCTCCAGAATGGACACACACATGGGCGTGTCCGGCACCTATGTGGTCCGTCGCTGCACCCTCGGCTGGATGGGGCTTAACGCCATCGGCCGCGGCCGGTTGATCGTGGAAGATTCCACCCTCTACGGCAATGCCCTCATCAGCTTCCGACGGGACTATGGCAGCACCTGGGAGGGTGACGTCGAGATCCGCAACTGTCGCTGGATACCGGCGGGCGGAGAGCAGTGCTGGCCACATATGATCAACGTCAACAACGACGGCACACATGATTTCGGCTACGCCTGTTCCATGCCCCGCGAGGTGAGTATCGACGGCCTGTTTGTCGACGACACCCATACGCCGGAAGGTTATCAGGGCATGTACTTCTTTACCGACCCCCAGGATGGGCAGGATGGGCAGGATGGGCTCGAGAATGACACCCCGTCGGCGGCACGCCCCTTCCCATACGCGCCGTGTCAGCAGGTGAGGGTCCGGGGTCTGACAACGGCGAGCGGGCTGAAGCCGAGGCTGTCACCGAATGCGAACATGAATGCCAACACGATTGTGCTCGAAGAGAACTGAGCCGCTGGATCCCAGGCCCAGCGGCCCCTCCTGATTCAGCCGATCTCCGCCCCGATCATGTGAATCGTCTGGCCCTGCTCGACACGGGCGCCCCAGGCCTGGCTGATGACGATGCCGCTGTCGCCAGCGATGAGGGCGAAAGGCTCCTCATCGAGACGGCCGAAGTCATGCAGGTAGCCCACTGTCTGGCCCTGCTCGACGTATTCACCGCAATCGAACAGGGGCTCGTAGTGTCCCCAGTAGGGCGCCGTGATGGCGGCGCGCGTCTCCACCAGACTCTGCGTGCCCTCGGCGTGATGACCGATGGGCTCGATGGTGCCAGCCAGTTGCTCATGATGGATGGCAGCGGCGAGCACACCCTGGCGGGCATAACGCGTGCCCTGCACGTCGACGGACTGCCCCCAGCCCAGTTCCGTGCCGATGGCGTACTTACCCAACCGGTCGGCCTCGTTGTGCATACCGCCTGAAATCCCTGAGGGCTTCGAACTGCTTGTGCCCGCCGTCACAATCTGACAGCCGAACCAGCGCGCCATCTGCTCGCGGCGCGCGTCGATCTCCGGGTCGCCGCAGCGAAAGAACCCCGACCAGTGCGCAAAGCGCGCGACCTCGCCGCCGGAATGCAGATCGATGCAGATGTGCACGTGTGGCCAGATCGCTTCGCGGACAAAGGCGGCGATGCGATGGGTGATGCCCGCCATGGCCGGCGTGGTCCCGGCGCCTTCGACAAAAACCCGATTCAGGTTGAAGCCATCGTCGCCGGTGCTCTCACGGGCACCGACACGGAAGGAGGCGACATTGAGGACGGGGACGATGACGATACGTCCAAGGACATCCTCCGTGCGGATTTCGCGCAGCAGGTGTTTGAGTGCGACGGGGCCTTCGTACTCGTTGCCGTGGCAGGCGCCAAAGGCCGACAGTCCCTCGCCGGGTTTGGCCTGTGGCCCGACGATGACGGTGAGGGGAAGCAGGTGGCTCCCCCAGATGCTGGTGTGACCCAGAGCGACCCAGTAGTCGCGGCGGCCGGGGGATTCGAGATCGAGTTGCGAGGCATTGACGATCTGGCGTGGCATGCGGGTCTCCATAGCGAGGACAGGAAGGTGTGAGAGGCTATCGGACGGTGAGTTGTGGCTGCTGTTGCTTTCAGTCGAAGTAACCTTTGGCGTAACAATCCGGGTTCAGCAGTGGTGCCCGCCAGTCGCCGAGCGCTTCAAGGCGGACCGCTCCGCCACCATGGTCGATAGCGGAGCGGAAACCGGCGAGAAAGATCGCCGTTTTCTCCAGGATGTCATCGTGAGTCTGTGGCATCTCTCGCGTCCGGAACATGTGCTGCATGTGCTGCAGGATCGGCAGCCACAGAGGCAGGCTGCCATCGAAGGTCTGCTCGCACGAGCCGTCGCCACCGAAGACTCGGATCCAGCCCAAAGGGCCGCCGATTTCCTGTATACACCCGTAGAATGGTGGCTCACCGTCGCGACTCTCGTACTCCAGCGTGAGTATGCCGTTGGGCTGACGCCAGTCCGACGTTTGATAACTGACGGAGCGCACGCCACCACCTAGACAGGCGTGGACGAAGAGGGGGCCGTGGATGCCGTGGGTGGAGTAGTCGGAGGTGCTGTTGGCAGCGACGAAGCCGCGGATGGGGCCGATGGTGGCCAGGTCGTGGCGGAGGCTTTGCACTTCGGGTGCGAACTCGAGGGTGGATCCCGTCATGATCGGTGTGCCCGTACGCCGGGACAACTCGACGATGTCCTGGGCGTCGGTCATGCTCAGAGCGAAGGGTCGGTTGAGGAACACGGGCACACCCGCCTCCAGGTAGGGTCGTATCAGGTGTTTGTAGTGCAGGCAGGAATCGTGATCGCCAAGGATGATGCCGTCTACCTGACCGACCATAGCGGCGTAGTTGTCGACGACCTGAAGTCCGGAGTGGTCCCCGGCGAAGATGCGGGAAGCAGCGGTGTCAATGTCCCAGACGTGGGTCATGACCATGTCCGTCATGGGTTGCCTGCAACCGAGGAACTGCTGCCGTCCGCGGGGATCGATGAGGGGACCCCAGACAGCGGGCATGTGGTTGGTGCCCCCACAGGTGAGCACGCCGATGCGGACGGGGTCAGTCATGGCTGCCGTAGAAGAACACGGGGGCCGTGATGCCGCCGGTGCCCAACTCGTCCAGTGTTTCGTTGGTCACTTCCACGACCACCGTGTTGCTCGCTCCAGGGCGTGCCGCAGCTGTTGCGTCCAGTTCAAAGGGGCGGAAGGCACCGACCGCACTGGTGCCGAGCAGGACGCCGTTCAACCAGACCCGCACACTCTCGTCAACGCCACCAAAGTGCAACAGCAGAGGTCGGCTGGTCGCCGTCTCCGGTAAGTCTACGCGTGTTCGGTACCAGGCCCGGCCCTTGTAGTAGTGCAACCCCTGGTCGCCCCAGCTGCGGGTGCTCGTGTGCAGGCTCTGCCAGTTGCCGCC